>CAYNHD010000011.1:0-7541 GCA_964396775.1 uncultured Thermoflexus sp.
AGCGAGAACCACAAGGCGAGCGTCGTCGGCGACACGGTTGGCGATCCGCTCAAGGACACGGCTGGCCCCGCGCTCAACCCCATGATCAAGGTGATGAACCTGGTGGCGCTGATTGTGGCTCCGCTGGTGGTCGAGTACAAAGGCTATAGCGCCGGCATCCTGATCGGGATAGCAGTGGCCATCGTGCTCATTCTTTGGGCTGTACGGCGCAGCGACCGTGAAGATACGTTGCTGGCCGAGGAAGTGACCGAGCGTGTGACGGCTGATATGGTGGCGGCGGACTGATCCTCTTCCCAGGTCGGCGGGCAACAGCAGCCCTGAGGCTTGCCCCGGTGCCCGGATAGTCAATGCATGAATGCGGCGACTCGCGGTGCAACTCACCACCGTGAGTCGCCGTCTTTGTCGGTTTGCCTGTAGAATCGGATCGGGCGCGGGCGCAGTGCAGGCGCAGAGGACAGATATACCTTGACTACTCTGGTGGTGACAGGCTCCCAGCCGGACGCGCACGACCTGCCGGGCCACCCCGAACACGCCGGGCGTTTGCAGGCGGTGCGTCAACGCCTGGCGGCAGATGGCCTGATGGAGCGCGTGCGCAGCGAGTCACTGCGACCTGTAGACCCGGCGCTGTTGAGCGCCGTGCACACGGCGCAATATCTGGGCGAGCTTCAGGCGACGGCAAGGCTGTCTGGCCCGCGTCTGCTGGAGCCGGATACCTACGCGACTCCCCGATCTTACGAGATCGCGTGCCTGGCGGCGGGTGGGACGGTTCGCGCGACGGAAGCTGTTCTGATCGGCGAAGCCCGCAACGCCGCCGCCTTGATCCGCCCTCCTGGGCACCACGCTACGCGGTCACAGGCGATGGGCTTCTGCCTGATCAACAATGTCGCCGTCGCTGCGCGCTCTGCCCGGCGCGATCAGGGCGTGGAGCGGGTGGCCATTGTGGACTATGACGTGCATCACGGCAACGGGACGCAGGACATCTTCTACGACGATCCCTCGGTCCTGTATGTGTCCACGCATCAGTCCCCGTTGTACCCCGGAACGGGAAGCATGGCTGAGACCGGGCGCGGCGCTGGCCGGGGCTACACGCTGAATGTGCCCCTGCCGCCCGGCGTGGGCGATGAGGGCTTCTGGCAGGTGTTCAGTGGCGTCGTGCTGCCTGCGCTCGACCGCTTCCGGCCCGAACTGGTGCTGGTCTCAGTCGGCTTCGATGCGCACTGGGCCGATCCGCTGGCGAACCTGACTCTCTCGCTGAGCGGCTACGACCGGCTGGCGCGTTGCCTGATCGAGGGGGCGGAGTCGTGGTGCGCGGGGCGGATCGTGTTTGTGATGGAGGGCGGCTACGATCTGGAGGTGCTGAGCTGCGGCTGGGCGAACATTATCCGCGCGTTGCTAGGCGACCAGGACGCCGCTGATCCGTTAGGTTCTGCCGGTGGCTGGTCGCCAGATGTGAGGCCGATTATAGAAGAGTTAAGACATATTCACGGGCTACCCTAATATCTCTCGCCTGCCTTGCGCTTTTGGAATCGCCATTGCATAATGAGTTGAAAGGCTGGGGCAGGATGGCCCGATATTGGAAGCGAGTGGACCATGGCCGAAATGATCACGCTCCGGGCATATCTTGACGAGCTAGGCCGGATGCTCGACCAAGAAGCTCCGACAGAAGTCATCAGCCATTGCCGGTATATTCTCCAGCACTTCCCGCAGAATGTGGAGACGTACCGTCTGCTGGGGAAGGCGCTGCTGCAAAAGGGGCAGCAGGAGAACCTCGACGAGTACTTCAGCGAGGCGGCGGAGGTGTTCCGGCGGGTGCTGGCTGCGGTGCCCAACGATTACGTGGCTCACCTGGGCCTGAGCGAAACCTATGGCCGCAATGAGGAACTTGATCAGGCGATCTGGCACCTGGAGCGCGCTTACGAGCAGATGCCCGGCAATGCCGCGCTGCAAGATGCGCTGCGCGAGCTATACATCAAGCGGGATGGCGAAGAGCAGGCACCGGCGCGCATCCAGTTGACGCGCGGGGCGTTGGCGCGGCAGTACATGAACGGCCAGTTGTACGATCAGGCTGCGGCTGAGCTACAGGCGGCCCTGGCCCAACACCCGGAGCGCGTTGATCTTCAGGTGATGCTGGCCGAAGCTCTGTGGAGCGGCTGGCATGAAGTGGAGGCGGGCGAAATGGCAGTGCGCGTGCTCAAACGCCTGCCCAATTGCCTGGCGGCCAACCGCATTCTCGCGCAGTTGTGGCTGGACAACGAGCGCCCGACGGATGCTAGGCCGTTCCTGGACCGCGTAGAGGCGCTCGACCCGTATACAGCAGCGTACATCCTCCAGCCCGGCGCGGAGAACGCCGATTATGTCGAATTGGAGCGCCTTGACTACTACCGCCAGAGCCAGGCTGAGATGTCGGCTGAGACTCCCGGCTGGGTTCACGAGCTAGAGATAGAGTTGGAGACGGGCGCTCTCTGGACGGCCCCGGAGCCGGCGACGGGGCCTGCCGAGACAGCGGCGGCTCCCGGCCCTGATCGCATTGACATGGAGTCGCTCTTTGGGGCAGCTTCTGATGCCGGGCAGGAAGACGCTGGTGAGCCAGACGATTGGCAAGCCGAAGCGCAACCGGACTGGTTTTCCGAGCCGGGGCCTGCTGAGCGCGACGACCGGGGTGATGAAGTAGCCGCGCCGGCTGTCTTTGCTGAGATGGACGTGCGCGAATCGGATGGCGCAGCCATTGAAGCTGATTGGCTGTTTGAGGCGGAGGAGCCTGAAGAACCGGCTCCGGCCCAGGCTGCTGCACCCGAAGCTCCCGCGCTACCCCATGAAGACGAGGGACTGCCAGGCGAGCCAGATGTGTGGGACGAGCTGCGCACTGCCGCCGGCGGTGAGGACGACCTGGCGTTGCCCGAAACGGTGATGTCTGCTGAGGAACCGTCTGGTGAGGCGGCGGAGACGGAGGACACTCTCGCCACGCTGGGCATTTTCGACGCGGGATGGGAAACAGCGATTGGCGACGCTCTGGTACCTGGCGATAGTGGCCAGCCGCCCGCTGGATTCCCCTTTGAGCGGGACAGTGAGCCAGCGACGCCTGACGAGGCTGACGCGGGCGAGCAGCCCCTCGCGCTGAGGGAAGAAGCCTCCGGCGAAGCCCCATCTGACATGGCTCCGGCGGCTGACACGAGTTTCATTGACCACCTGGCCGAGATGCCTGATTTCGAGCAGCTTGGGGTTGATGACCTCGATTGGTCAGTCTTCCAGGACGCGCTGGAGGCAGCGGAGCCGGGCGAGCCGGCGAGCGAGATTGCCGCGCCTGCGCCGCCAGCGGGTGGAGATGCGCCGTTCATCACTACCGACGAATTGCGCTTCCTTGACGAATTCTCTCCCGCTGGCAGCGGGCCGGCGGCGGGCGAAGATCAGCGTCTACGCGACGAGATTGATGCGGCATTCCAGGAGTTCCTGTCGGCTGACGAGCACTCGCTCGGCGAGCCGAGCGACACAGAGGCGATCTCTGCACCGGAATGGCTGCCTGCCTGGGAGATGGACATGGGTGCGAGCGACGCGCCTGATACTCCCACCGAGGAGCCGGAGACGCCCGCTGAGGAAGAAGAGGGCGAACTGGTCGAGTTGGGAGAGCCGATGGCCTGGCTGGAAGATTTCCCTGGTGCGGCGGATGCGGCTGACGCTGAACTTCTGGCGGCCATCGCTGCCGCTGGCGAGACAGAGACAGCTTTCCCGCCCGGCGACGAAGAGGCTGCTCAGCCTGCCTCCGACCTCCCGGCATGGATTCAGGAAGCTGCACCGCTCTCTGAGCGACCAGCCGATGAGGTCGCGCCGCTGGCGGCAGAGGAGCTGGTGTCTGAGGCCATGGCTGCCAGCGAAGTGTCTGGCGCGCCTGAGGGCGAGCTAGCTGACCAGGAAGCGTCGTTGCTGGCCGAGTGGGAAACCTGGGAAGCTGTTCAGGAATCCGCTGCGCAGGCTGGCGAAGGTGAAGAGCTATCTGAGGCTGGTGCCCGCGCCGAGGGTGAGCCTGCGCCGGAAGAGATTCCGGTTGCCAGGGCCGAAGACAAAACAACGCTGCTGGACGAGACTGTGGCGCTGGAGGCTGCGCTGCTGGCGACTGCTGAGCCTGAGGATATGCCGGGCCAGGCCGAGTCTGAGGGCGGCGCAGAGACAGGCGAATGGGCGGCGGACGAGGCTCGCCCGGCCTGGCTGGAGGGGTTGTCAGGTCTGGACGAGGCGGAAGCGCCCGCTGAAGCGGCGCTGGAAGACCTCGCCGCACTGCTCGACCGCCCCTACGATCCGTTTGAAGGGGGCAGCCCGGAAAACGTGCCGCATTATGTCTCCGCGCGCGATACGGGCATCCTTCAGCCCGACGAGCAACCGGACTGGATGGCCGCCTTCACAGGCGAAGAAGTGGCTCCGGAACTGGGCGAAGAAGTGGATGCCCTGCTGACCGGCGAGCCAGAGCCGGCTGACCGCGAGACACTGCCCGGCGCGGTGGGCATGGAGAGCGGTGCCCGTGCAGACGACTTCGTTTCTGGCACGGACAGTGGGGACGAGCGCGGCGAGCCGCTGCCAGCGTATGCTACTGAATTTCCCTTCGACTTGGACGCACCGGCGGAGGAGGGGGATATACCGGGCTGGCTGCTGGCCATTGCCGACTCCGAAGCGGACAAGCTGGACGAGGAGTTCGCTGACGAGGGGATCGCTGAAGGGCAGGAGTCCGCTCTCGATGTTCAAGACCTGGAAGAGGCCGATCTCGCCATGCCAGAGGCTGTTGAGGAGGCCGGCGAGCCAGGTGTCGCTGAGCAGTGGGACGTGGTGCCTGAGCCAACGGGCGCTCCGCTGGACGAATACTACGATGACGAGCCGGTGCCGGATGATTTTTCGTTCGGCGACTGGCTACCCATCTGGCTGCGCAAGCCGCTCGAAGGGGGGCTAGACAGATCGTTGAGCATCAGCCACGACGGTTCGGAACCCCCGGAATGGCTCCGCGACGTTAACGAAGACGAGCAATAGCGCGCGGCCCACGCTGTGATCTGGCGCGTTTGTGGCCGTGACGACGCTGAGGAGGATGCCGTCATGGGACTGCCCCCCGCTGAACCGGGCGACGAGTTTGACTTCGAGCAGATGACCCCCGAAGAGCAGTTGGCCTGGCTGGAGAGCCTGGCGAAGCGACAGGGCGCCAGCGAAGACGAACTGATCACGGCGGCTGATCTCGATGTCCCTGTCCCCGAAAACGTGGAGATTGACGAGCCGGGCTACGTGCCCTATTCGATCCTGCACGATGGGCACGTCGCTGTGCCGGAAGTGGCAGAAGAGGCGACGCAGCGTCACGCGAGCCGGGATGAGTTTGAGGAAGCGCCCAGGGGCGAAGAGGAGCTTTGGCCTGTTGGCTCCACTGAGCCTGAGGCCGAGGCCGTGCCGGTAGAAGAGGAGCAGGAGGAACCTGTGGCTCCTGTTGCTGCCGATCCGATGCGCTGGCTGCAGGGCCTGTCAGTCCAGCCGGACGAAGACACAGTTGTGCACGTGCGGGCCGAGGAAGGCGATAGCTTCAGCTGGTCCGAGCCTGATGAAGAAGCTGCTGCTGAGCCGGCCTTCTCGCTCGCTGAAGGGGATTTCGGGGCCGCTGGGGTCAGCAGCGACGAGCCAGGCGAGGCCGGTTTCCCCGCCGACCGCGAGCCGGAGATTCCCGCTGTGCACGAGCAGCGCGGCAGCGAAGACGCGGATTTCCTGGACGGCGTGGACCCCATGCTCTGGTTGGAGAGCCTGGCCGCGCGGCAGGGCGCTAAGTCCGAGGAGCTTGTGACGGCTGCCGATCTCTCGATTGAGCAGCCGCCGGAAGATACGGTCATTGACGAGCCGGGCTATGTCCCCTTTGAAGCCAGCCGCATGTCGTTGGGGCTGGTGCGCGGGCTGGCGGACGAGGAAGCGCAGACGCCGGATTTCGCTGGCTGGGACGAAGAAAGTGAGGTCTTCGCCAGCGAGAAAGAAGCCTCCTGGGAGGAGCCAGCGGGCGCAGCTTACGACACGCTAGAACCGCAGGAGTTGGCGGCAGGCGACGAAGGTGTGGCATCGCTGGATAGCGGCGGTACGTTCGACTGGCTGGCAAGCCTCGACCGCCGGGCAGAGGCCGCGCCGGATGAGCTGGCCGCACCTGGCATTGCGCCTGAGGGTGTCGCGGGGCCGGTCTTGCCGGCGGCAGAGGGTGAGGCGGTGCCCGATGCGTTGCTCTGGCTGGAAGACCTGGCGACCGAGCCGGACTCCGATCTGTCAGAATACCTGGCGGTTGACGAGGGCGACGCGCAGGCGGCCCGGCAGCCGGGTCTGGCGGGTCTGGAACATGCCGACCCGTTGGCGGGCATGACCGACGAGGAGATCGAGCAGGCGCTGGCGCGCGGCGAACTCAGTGGAGAACAGGAGTTGGCCTGGCTCAAGCGGCAGGCTACCAGGCTGGCCGCAGCGCGCGACGCCGGGGAAGGGATCGACTCCAGCGGCATCGTGGAGGCGGAGCCAGCGAGTCCCAGCGCTGAGTTGCCCCCCTGGATCGCTGAGATGCGCCCGCTGGAAGAGATTTCTGAAACAGAGGCGGCTGCCCTGCTCGATCTGGAGTCCGCTGAGCCAGAAGTCCCCAGCTGGTGGGCAGGCATGGCCGAAGTTGATGAAGCTGCGGAGCCGGCAGAGCCAGAGGGCGGTCCGCTGGTGGCAGAGCAGGAGCCTCTAGCTGCTGAGGCCGCTGGGGTGGAGGAGAGCGACCTCGGCTTGCCGGCGCTGGATTTGCCCAGCGAGGTGGTGGACGAGTCCTATACAGGCTCTGAACAAGCCTCGGAGGACGCCTACGGGGAAGTCTCCGCAGTGGAAGCAGAGGGGGCTGAGCCGGTCGCTGAACCAGTCGTTGAGGGCGAGGAGGGAGAGCCGGTGCTCCAGCAGGCGGTGCCGGTGGACATGCCCACCTGGTTGCTGGACGAGGAAGAGATCGAGACGCCGGCTTTTCAGGATGCCGACGTCCCGGCCTGGCTGCGCGATGTGGCGGACCGCGAAACACCCGCCGCTGAGGAACATGTTTGGCTGGAATCGCCGCTAGAGGTGGAGGCGCCCGAGGCAGAAGCAGACGCAGACTGGCTGCGAGAGTTCGACCGGGGGGCGGTCGCGGAATTGCGCTGGGAGGAGGCTGCGCCTCCGCCTGAAGTGTCACCGACGCGGGAGGAACCGGCTGCTGTTGCGCGCTCGCGGCGGGCGCTGTTCGCGCCGCCGGACAGCGAACAGCTTGCCGCGTACCGCCAGCGGCTGGCCGAGGCCCCTGACGATCACGCCAACAGAATCGCGCTGGCTCGTGCGCTGTGGGCGCTCGATGAGGTACCGGACAGTTTCGCGCAGTACGAGGCGCTGATTGAGACGGGCCAATACCTGCCGGACGTGGTGAACGACCTGTCCGCCTTCGTCGAGGATCATCCGGGCGAGACTCGCATTCATCGGATGCTGGGCGATGCGTACTTGCGCCGGGGGCGGCTCAAGGAAGCTCTGTATTCCTATCGCAAGGCGCTGGAGCA
>CAYNHD010000011.1:7641-9452 GCA_964396775.1 uncultured Thermoflexus sp.
TGCGCCGGGGGCGGCTCAAGGAAGCTCTGTATTCCTATCGCAAGGCGCTGGAGCAATTGTAGGCGGGGGTAGGGGAGCCTTGCTCTGCTGTGCCCCCTAATGAGATTTGACATTCAAGATGGATAATACGTGGAAATGTCATGTAGGGCGGGTTTGCAAACCCGCCCCTACTACAGATCATGATCGTCAAGGTGCATGAGGCGTATGGCAGTACGCCCCTACGGAATCTCGGAGTCAAGTGAGTCGCTGACAAGCTGTGTGCGCTCACTCTAGCACGCGCTATTGGCTGTCAAGCGGGCTGAAGCTACAATTCAGCCCGTTGTCTTGTGTCTATCCCACGCTATCACAGGAGGACTGGTGGAACGCACGCTGATCATCATCAAACCGGACGCGGTACAGCGCGGCCTGATCGGGGAGATCGTGGCCCGTTTTGAGCGGCGCGGTCTGCGTATTGTCGGCATGAAGCTGATCCAGATGGACCGCGACCTCGCCGCCCGCCATTATGCCGTGCACAAGGGTAAACCTTTCTACGAGCCTCTGCTGGACTACATCACGTCTGCGCCGGTGGTTGTCATGGCGCTGGAGGGCAGTGATGCGGTCAAGGCGGCCCGCAACACCATTGGCGCGACAAACCCCGCCGACGCGGGCGCCGGCTCCATTCGCGGGGATTTCGGGCTGGAAGTGGGGCGGAACCTGGTGCATGGCTCCGATTCGGTCGAGAACGGCGAGAAAGAAGTGGTGCTGTTCTTCGGTGGCGGCGGGCTGGTGGCATGGGGGCGCGACGTTGACCGATGGGTCTTTGAAAAACCGTGAGTTCTCAGGCTGTGTCCGCCCTGGTCTGAAGTCGGGCGAGGGGCCAATAGCCAGCCTATGGTCGCTCAGCGGCGCGGGGATGTTGCCCGCGCCGCTGTCATCGAATGTGCACGACGACCGGCGCTTCGCGCCACAGTCCCTCCAGATCGTAGTAGGCGCGGCGTTCCGGCAGAAACCCGTGAACAACGACATCGGCATAGTCCATCAATACCCAGCCGTTGGAGGGATCGCCTTCGACATGCCAGGGCAGGATGCTATGCTGCTTTTTGATCTCTTCGGCGACGTGCTCGATGATCGCCTTGAGCTGGCGATCAGACGTGGCGCTCACAATGATGAAGTAGTCCGTGATGGGGGACACCTGGCGCATATCCATGAGAACAATGTCCTCGCCCTTCTTATCGGTGGCCAGGTTGACAATGGCACGAGCCAGTTCTGCGGGTTCCAGTGGGCTATCCTCCTAAACGCTAGTGGGCTGCCTCTGAAACCATTGTAGCAACGGTCGCCTGCTCGTGCCAGAGGAGCGCACGGTCAGCGGGGGCTGTGCAAGGTCGCACTGAATAACTTCGTGTAGTCAGTGCCTCCTGGCCCAAGCTCACTTCGGAACAAGACTAACTCCGTGACCGACCACCTCACAGCACACAAAGGAACCACCTCACACACAATCTCGCCAAGACGCCGCACATCCCCCCGTACTGCATCACGGCGAACCCGACCCAGAGTGAGATGCGGACTGAAAGAGCGATTCTCAGTAGGATAGCCCAGCGGAGCGATAGCGCACTCCACCGAGTCCCGCAGAAGATGCAGAGCATCTTCATCGCCACTCAAACCAACCCACACCACACGCGGGTTGTGACTGTTGGGGAAGCAGCCGAGTCCGGCTGTGCCGAGCATGAACATACCGTGCTGTTCTACAACGCGCGAGAGTGCCTGGAAGATTGCGCCACACTGAGCAAGCGGGACTTCGCCGAGGAACTTAAGCGTCAGATGAATATTACGCG
>CAYNHD010000011.1:9552-24230 GCA_964396775.1 uncultured Thermoflexus sp.
CACTGAGCAAGCGGGACTTCGCCGAGGAACTTAAGCGTCAGATGAATATTACGCGGCGCAACCCAACTGACGGTTCGCGGGGGCACCGCTTTCTTGAGCGCGCGCTGTGCCTCATCCAGCGCCGCGATTACTGCATCCGGCAGAGGGATGGCGATGAACAGTCGCCAGGTCTTAGTCATGGCTTGCCCCTTGTAGCTGAGCAGTGATATCAGACAGACTGAGTATACCCCGCACCACCTGGCTCAGCACGCCCCCCGCGATTCTTGGGGTGTGCAAAGGTTGTCAGCGATTCGCCTGACACCGCGCGGGACGAGGTTCCGTAGGAGCGTATGGCCATACGCCCCTACCTGACAGGTTCTGCACGCGCCCTGCGATTTTTGGCGCGGCGAGTGTTGTTGTACAATGAACGCATCGCCTGCTTGCTGATGGGGGCAAGGAGCATGGGGCAGGAATCGCTGAACCAACTTCTTCACCAGGGGATTGCCGCTGCGCGCGGTGACCAGCGTGACACCGCACGGTCGATCCTGCAAAACGTGGTGCGGATGGACCCGCGCAACGAAATCGGCTGGATGTGGCTCAGCAGCGTCGCGTCCGATGACAGCGAGCGCCTGTTCTGCCTTAAGAAACTGCTGGAAGTCAACCCGCAGAACGAATTTGCTTTGAAGGGACTGCGCGCTCTGGGGGTGGAGCCGGGGCGTCAGGGGAGCGAGGCAGTCAGCAGCACCATCGTGCCCACGCTGGACGAGGGCAAGTACGCGCGCGTGTTGCAGGCCGTTGACGACTTCCTGCGCGGGTACGATCCGCAGCCCCCCCCTGCAAGAGATGCCTCCTGGGCGCACAAGCGGCGAGGGCGCTATGCCGAAAGCGGCGCTGCCCGGCTGCGCCAGGTGATGGTTGCCGCGACCCTGGTTGTTCTGGTGGCGCTGGTTGCCGGTGGCTTTTTCGTGATCCAGGCGACAGGCGTGCTGGAAGAAGAAGGCCAACAGGTCGGCCTGCTCAACACGCGCGTCCCCAGCCTGACGCCGCGCCCGACCTTCACCCCGACCCTGGGCGGCCCCACCCCCACTGATTTCCCGGTGCCGATGGCCGTCCCGCCGACCACTGTCCCGCCTGGTCTTGTGCGGGGCGATCCCTTTGCGCTGGCTGAGCCAACCGAGATTTACCCCCGTGTCAATGCGAGCGTCGCCCGTCTGGTTGAGGAAGCAGTGGCGCATTACTGGATGGGAGACTACCAGACAGCGCAGACGATGCTGCAGGAGGAGCGTGAGCGGTCAGAGCCACACTGCTATGCCGTCCTGGTCTATTATGAGGCGCTGAGCCTGGCCGCCCTGCGCGACTACCAGAAGGCAACCGCGCTCCTGGAGTGGGCGCAGAACTACGAGCCGGAGCGGGGCTTTACGTCGTGCCGAGGGGAGCCGGTTCTGCTGGCAGGGCTGGCCGAGATTCGCTATCTGCAAGACAACCGTTCCACTGCGGCGCTTGACCTAGCAGCCCAGGCACTGGCGCAGGACAGCCGGCTGATCCCGGCAGTGCTGACGAAAGCGCGGGTGGAGTTGGCGCGCGGTGACTTTGCTGCGGCACGCGGAACCGTTATGCCCGCCCTGGTGAACCGACCCAACGACCTGAATCTGCTGATCATGGCTGCCGAGATTGAGCTGGCAGACGGACAGCCGGCCAGCGCGCTGGAGCACCTTGGCCGGGCGCTGGTTCTTGACCCGGCCCTGCTGCCCGCGCTCAAGCTACAGGCTGACGCCTATTTGCGCCTGGCAACGCAGTCCCAGCCCGGCGAGCGCCGGATGCAATACTACGGCCTGGGCGTGCGCAGCGCACAAACGCTGCTGCTCTACTATCCAGGAGAGCCAGCGGGGTACCTGTACCTGGCTGAGGCGCGATTGGGCGAGGGCAACCTCAACATGGCGGAGACCGCCCTGACTCGCATCTTGGACAACGCAGCGAGCCTGCCGGAGAGTGCAGAGCCAGTTATTCAGCGCGCCTACGCGCTGCGCGGCGAGTTATGTTACAGTTCCGGCAGGCTAGAGGACGCCTACGACGACTTTGAGAAAGCGGTGGCACTTGGCTCTGGGGCAGGGGATGTGGCGCTGATCGAGCGCCTGGTCACAATTGCCCTGCACAAGGGTGACTTGAGCGCAGCCCAGGGCTGGCTGAGCCAGCTTGTGGCGCTGAACCCCAATAACCCGGAGTATCGGCTGTGGCAGGCGCAGATGTTCGTCGAGACATGCTCGCTGTACCCAGACGAGCTAAGCTGCGATTACTCCGGCATGTTGGCTCTGTTGTCGGATGCATTCATCACCGAGCTTCCGCAGGAAGCGCAGCGGGCCGATGCGTATTCCTACCGCGCCCAGGCGCAGTATCACCAGATCATGCAGCGGGGCGTAACAGCGGCGGGGCAGGGGCGGCTGGCGCTGCGGCTGGCCCTGAACGACAATGCGCAGGCGTTGCTTGTGCGCGATGATGCGATGGATCAATACGTTCGCGCGCTCATCCTCGAGGCGCTGGATGAGCCTGCACGGGCGCTGGAGTCCTACCAGTGGGTGCTGTATTGGGGCGACCTGTATCGCTACCCCTTCCGCGATTCGGCGTATGAGCAGCATGTGGCGGCAGTAGCTGAGCGTGCTACGCAAATGGCGATGACAGGGCTTGTTACCGCTGAGGCGACGCAGACTCCGGCTCAGGAAATGGCGACAAGGACGCCCCCAGGCGTTGCTGGCACGCCGGCAGCACCAGCAGAGGGGGTCGTCAGTCCGGCGGCAGGGACGCCTACTGCGCGCGGGACGGCGCTGCCCTTCGACGACATTCCGTAGACGGAAAGAGTCGAGAGAATGCTTTTCGTGTAGTCATAAACACAACCAACCACAAGAACCCCCACTAAACAGGAGGCCAAGGAACCACCCGGCCACTCCCAACCACAGGAAAACTCCGCACTCGCAACAACCATTCCACACGCCGCCCAAGAGCCAACACCTCACGCGGCATCAAACAGACACGCAACAGCACAGCCAATGACCCATCCTCCACAGAAAGCTGCCCGCGCAACACTTCTACATCGCACAGCAAATGCCCCGCCACCGGCTGCCCAGCAAACTCCCAAATCACCGTGCGCAGCTTGGAAGCCGCATGGAAAGTCAGCCCATGATCAATGCCCCACAGCTTACCCCGCGCATCCAACAACAGATGTCCCCCCTTACGATCCGCATTGTTGACAATGAAATCAAACACAGCAAACCGCTGCAACTGAGAACTGAAGCGATCATCCAGATTAAAGTAAGTCACCTCAGGACGATGCGCGACAAAAAGCTGCACAGACCCCACACCCAGTGGCCCCTCACGCAGCACAGTAGGCGGAACCAGATTCCAACCCAGGGCTTTGGAGACATGGTAGGCCAACATTTCACGACAGCACAGCGTACCGTCGGGGAAATCCCACAGCGGGCGCTCACCCCGTCGTGGCTTGTACACCGCCAGAACTCGCCCCTCAGCGCCCCGCACAGTGACCAGAATCGCGTAGTTCGACCCCCACAGCGGCACCCCAACATCACGAATTATCTCACCATGCGCGAGCAGCACCTCGGCGCGTTCGAAGTCAGTCGAGAGATCATCGAACGACTCCGACACCAACAGAGACAGCCTATCAGAGAAAGATTCGCCACCCATCATGTCCAGTAATAGATCATAAACCCGTTGCTCTTCGGATCAGGCCGTCCCTGCTGGACAATCGCCTGCGCATGCTCACTCAGCGCACGAAGCTGCTGGCGCGTACCCCAAAGCCGTATCGTCTGCGGATCAGAAGCCGGCATATCATCTTCGTCAACAACCTGCTCCTGGGCGACAAGCACAATCAGGTCACGCTCCTCATCATAGCCCAGGCCCATCTGCGCCACACGGAAGAGCGGCTCGACTGGCTCGCGCAAGGACATATCCCAACGCACAGAACTACCCTGGCTGGCAGACCTACCAGGAAACTTACTATCCAGGTCACCAAGCATCTCAGCAATGGCTTCAGACAGCGCCTGCGCCTGCTGTTTCTCAATGATCACCGTGATCAACTGCCCACCCTTGCCCGCCTGCAGATAAAACACACGGCGACCTTTCGGGCCAACCGTGCCAACCGTCACGAAATCTACAGGGTCAAGCTCGAACATTCGCTGGGGCATGACATCCCGTTTCCCTTTTCTCCAGCAGACCCAGACGGCCCGATTGTCTGAGTCTCTGTCCATATCAATTCTAAGGACACAGCCATGCACTGACAAACATATCTGGCCCAACTCAACGGCGTGAGCGCACCAGACGCCCCACTCGCCGCCAGATGCCGCCTACGGACGGCTGCGGCGGACGGGGCGGTAGATGGCTGGTGTCGTTGATACAGCGCACAGTGGGCTGGTAAGCAGCCAGGTGAATCACCGAAAGCGAGGCGGGCGCAATCTCAATTCGCTGGAACAGATCAAGATGCACACCAAGATAGTGCGCGAGGATAAGCCTGAGCACGTCGCTGTGCGACACAACAGCGACCCGTTGGCGAGGATGCCGTGCAGCCAACTGCTCAATGGCGTCTACAGCACGAACCTGCGCCTGCCGGAAGGTCTCACCGCCCGGAAAGGCAACGCGGCTAGGGCGGCCCTGGACAGCATTCCACAGCGGCTCGCGCCGCAGCCTGCTGAGCGACCTGCCTTCCCACTGGCCGAAGCGCACCTCCCCGACAGCATCAAGCGACTGAACAACCAGGTCAGGGTAGGGGGCTGCTACCATCTCGGCTGTCTCTACAGCACGCTCCAATGGACTGGAATAGATCGCAGCCAGGCGTGCCGTTGCCAGACGCTCGCCAAGTGCCTGCGCCTGAAGCCTGCCATGCGGGTTGAGGTGCACACCGGGAGTCCAGCCGGCGAGCCGCCCCGTGCTTACCCAGTCATTCTCTGCGTGCCGGATGAGAAAAAACTCAGTCATGATGCATTCCCCCGGCTGATGTCTTCCAGATGATAGCATATCGGCAAGGCAGGCACGACAACCCTGCCACAAGCACGGACGTATCTCACTTCTGGGACAAAAGATCACCGCTGAGGCGCAGAGAGCGCAGAAAAAAGGTGGTATGGAGAGAATGCAGTTCTTCTCCGCGTCCTCTGCGCCTCCGCGGTTCAGGCATTTCACCCCCATCGTGAGATGCACCCCACAAGCACCACTTTCTTGCCAACTTGGCCGACCTGGACTAATGTTATGGTAAGGATCGGGTGGGGAAGAACGGTGGAACACCATGGTGCCACTAGCGCCGGCGTCACTGGTGCTGCATGTGTGGGGATCGTGCTCAAGCGAAGGGGTGCTTGTCTTTGACGATGCAGGCACCGTTCACTTCGCCAATGCCCGTTTGTCCGAGTTGCTAAGTACACCCGACATTCCACCGAGCACTCTGGCGCTCCTCCAGGCCGTTGAGCCAGCTATCCCGGCGTTGCGCAGCCTTCTTCGTCCCTCGCAGGAAGGTGAGAGAGCCTGTTGGGGGCACCTGGTGCCCCAGTCTGGGCAGGCGCATCGCCTCGCCTGGCAGCGCGTTCCACTTGAGGGCACAGAAATACCGGGCGGCACGGTGATCGTCTTCCGCGAAGATGTGACCGGAGGCCGGGTGGGGCTGGGCAGGCAGTCGTTCTTGAGCACTATTTCTCACGACCTGCGCACGCCACTCAGCGCGATTGTCGGGTTTGCCGAGCTACTGCGCAACAACGTCGGCAGCCTGTCAGAAGACGAACAGCGTGAGTTCCTGGGGCACATTGTCAAGAACGCCAACGATCTCACGCGCTACGCTCAGATTGCGCTGGACATCATGTTTCTTGAAGCCAACCCAGACCACTTTGAACTGGAGGACGTGTTCCTCGCTCGTTTTGTGCACCACTGGCTTCACGACGCCGCCCACCGCTTCCCCATAAACCAGATCGAGCTACTGGACGGGATCGAGGGTGAAGAGCAGGGGGAGTCGCGAGCGCGCGTTTCCCCGGCGGCGCTGCACAGGATTCTGCATATCCTCCTGGAGTTCGCTCTGCGCGAATCGCCTGACGACGGGCCAATCGAAATCAGGCTGGATCACCACGACGCAGAGGCCCATGTTGTGCTGCGGCACCAGGCCCCACGTCTCACCCAGGAAGAGGCCGGACGGCTGTTCGCGCTTATGGCACCGCGCGACTTAAGCGAAGAGAGAAGACCCCAACTTCATCGGATGCAACTCTACGTAGCCAGCCTGCTAGCCGAACGCCAGGACGGATCGCTGGTGCTGCGCCAGCGCCCCGACCTGTTCTTTGAGCTAGACTTGACGATGACGCTGGCGTGAGCGTCTTCCCTGCATCCCGACCCGGCTGTGCCAGCTTTCCTCGCGAAAAGCCCTTGACAGTCGCCTGTTTCCCCATTAAGGTTGCTCGGGCATCCGCAAGGCCAGTCCGCTGTGACTCGCTGTATCCCAACGCAGGAGTGCGAAAAGCATGGGGCGTGTGGTCAACGTCAACAACCCGACGAGTGTTCGCAACCAACAGATGCGCACGGCTGCGGAATTACTGCGCCATCTCAGCCAGAAAGCTGACCTGGATGCCGATGCGCGTGATATGGCCGCGCAGGTTGTCTTCTGTTTGCGGGCGATTGGCGAGGGCATAGATAGCTCAGCCGCCGCCTGGGAAAAGCGCGATTACTGGGTCAAAGCAGAGCAACTTCGCCAGCGTTGGA
Source organism: uncultured Thermoflexus sp. (assembly GCA_964396775.1). Lineage (GTDB taxonomy): Bacteria > Chloroflexota > Anaerolineae > Aggregatilineales > Aggregatilineaceae > UBA2029. The sequence goes on from CAYNHD010000011.1 coordinate 16,264, forward strand.
CATGGGCGAGCGAGTATGCGGGGCGGCTGGAGAGCATTATCCGGCAGGATCAGTGGGATCGCCTGCCGCAGGTGCTGGTCGAGCTATTCCCCCATTTCTCTGAGATCAAAGTCACGCGGCTGACCCGCGAGGCCGAGGCCTGGAGCGGGGCCTACCAGCGGCTGCTCGACGAATGATGATCAGGCGGCGCATTGCTCTACTGCGCGGCTGTCCGGCTCCGACAATTGGTCGGGCAGTCTGCGGCCCCGGACGGGAGCGAGGTGATTAGTGTCCGGCGAAGAGATCGCGTTCTTGACCCTGGCGTTGATGGTGCTGGGCGCGGTAGTGGTAGCGGCCAACATCGCCGATCACCGGCGCGACCCTTCGCTGCGCCGGGCAGTGTGGGTCGCCCTGCTGCTGATCAACGTGCTTATCGTCCTCGTGTACGGGATCACGCCGCTGGGCATGGCCTATCTTTCCCCAGACGATCCGGATATGCCCCAGAAGGCAGAAGTATGGACCGGCTTCGCCTTGTCCCTTCTGACAGGCGGTGCTGCCTCCGCGCTGCTCGTGGAGCAGGTGCGGCGCAGGTTGGCAGTGTTCTTCCCCCGGCGGACTGTCTCCGATGAGGGCAACGACTCCCTGGTGCAGGTCTCCCACACCCCTTTGCAGCCGGACATGACAGGCACACCACTCTTCCCCCAGCTGCTGAACTACTACACCGAAGAAACGCCCCCGTCATTCGCCCCGGTAGATGCCGCTGATGGCTGGCCCCACGCCAAAGAGAAACGTGCATCCGGCTTCAACCCGGTCTCGACTGTACACACCGTAGCCATGATTTTATGCGTGTACTTCCTGGGCGTGCAGATGATCGGCTTCGCCCTCGGCGGGGGAATGGCAGGCATTGCCAAGGTTTATGAGAGCGGCCTGACGGCCTGGGAACTGGTGGCGAACGCAGTGCCCTTTGTGCTGTTGGCCGTACTCGGCGTAGGGCTGGGCGTGCGGCGCACCTGGCGGCAGACGCTCCAGCGTCTCGGCCTTGTCTGGCCGACGGGCAGGGCCGTGCTGGTGACATTGGCCGTTGTGTTCGGCCTATTCCTGTATGTGGCGCTCGTCACCGGTCTATGGATGGCGCTGGTCTCTGAAGAGACGTACCAGGAGCAAACCGAGGCTTCTGACGCGCTGTCGGAGAGTGTGACCACCATAGGCCTGGCCTTTGTGCTCGCCACGACAGCGGCAGTAGGCGAGGAGATCGCCTATCGGGGGGCCTTGCAGCCAGTGTTTGGGCTGTGGCCGACGGCCATTGTGTTCGCACTGACGCACGCCCAGTACACGCTAACGCCGGCCTGGCTGATCATCCTGGGCGTGGCCGTTGTCTTTGGGTGGCTACGCCAGCAGTACGGGACAGCAGCGGCTATGCTGGCCCACTTCGTCTACAACTTCGTGCCGCTGGCCTTCACCATAGGAATATCCGAAGAGGCGCTGCTGGTGCTGGCGCACCTAGCGCTCTGATGCCTGGGTCTGGCTCGCGCCAGGCCGAGAACCTCTGTTCCGATTCCTCTAGCTGGTCTCCCGTCCAGGGACGACATGATGCTCGCGGCACCGGGCCTCATACGCTTCGGCAGCGCCCACCATGATCACCGGATCGTGGTAGTGGGCCGGCTGGCCGTTGACCAGACGCTGGGTGCGCGTAGCTTCCTCGCCACAGACCATGCAGATGGCGTGCAGCTTGATCACATCGTCGGCGCGGCAGAGCAGGTCGGGCATGGCTCCGAATGGCTCGCCGCGAAAGTCGGTGTCCAGCCCGGCCAGGATGACACGAATGCCGCGCGCGGCAAGCTGATCCACGACGCTGACGATGGCTGCGTCGAAGAACTGCGCTTCGTCAATGGCAACGACGGTCGTGCCTGGCAGTAACAGGTCGAAGATAGCGCGTGCCTCGCTGACCGGAATCGCCTCGAAGTCCTGTCCGTTGTGCGAGGTCACGCGCTGAAGCGTGTAGCGGGAATCGATAGCTGGCTTGAACACCTGGACGGTTTGCCTGGCGATGGTGGCGCGACGCACCCGCCGGATCAGTTCCTCGGTCTTGCCGCTGAACATGCTGCCGCAGATAACCTCGACGCGCCCGCTGTGGTGCTTCATCTCGCTCCCCCTCAAAGTCTAGGGATCGGCCCTGCCAAATGTTGTTGTGATACTATGCGGCGGAATCGCACACTCTTAAGCATAAGCAAAAGGGCAGGTTTCTGCGACTGAACCTGCCCCTGCCTGATCGCTCACAGCGCCGGTAGTTACTCCGCGATCTTCTCCGGAATCTCGTAGCCACGAGTGCGCAGCAGCTTCTTGGTGTCGGCCAGCACTTTGCGCCCGATGCCGGAGATGGCCAGGATCGCCTCGTCGCCGCCCTCGTTCCAGCGCGCCAACAGGTCGCCAACCACCTCAATGCCGTTCTCGATGAAGATGTTGGCGTAGCGTTTCTCCAGGCCCAGCTCCATGATCGGCACATCGGGCGACGTGCGCTCCTGCTCGCGCGCTTCCTCTTCAGCCAGCCTGCGGTCGCGCTCCAGCAGACGCTTCATGAAGCGATCAACCTGTCCCTCGGTGTCTACGATACGCTGCTCACCCGTGTAGAAGGGGTGACAGGCCGAGCAGACATCGGTGCGGAGTTCCGGGACGGTAGAGCCAACCGTCCAGGTGTTGCCGCAGGCGCAGATGACGCGCGCTTCTGGGTACCACTGGGGGTGAATGTTCTCACGCATGTGTGTGTTCTCAACCTTTCCGGCCACGGTTCCCTGCCAGCAGGGGGATGCGTGACGGTGTGCTCACGATTGAAGCATGTCTTATGGGCGGAGCCGCTAGGCTTGCGGGGCTGCGCTTGCCGCCGGCTGTTCTGGCAGCACACTGATCCGCTTGCGACCACGCGCGAAGGTCTCGAAGACCACGTAGCCTTCGATGGTGGCAAAAATGGTGTAATCGCGCCCCATGCCAACGTTGGCTCCGGGGTGGAACCTGGTACCACGCTGGCGGACGATGATGTTGCCGGGGATCACGTGTTCGCCGCCGAAGCGCTTCACGCCCAGGCGCTTGCTGTTGCTGTCGCGGCCATTGCGAGTGGAGCCGCCACCCTTCTTGTGTGCCATGAGTCCGCTCTCCTCGATACCTGGTGCCTACAGGCCGGTGATGCTGTCAATGCGCAGCCGCGTGTAATACTGGCGGTGACCACGACGCCGGCGATACCGTTTCTTGGGGCTATACTTCCACACGAACACTTTCTTATCGCGGCCCTGCTTGATGACCGTCGCCTTGACAGCGGCTCCAGCCACCAACGGCTGGCCGATCACCGGCGCACCCTCGTCGGGCACAACCAGCAAGACATCGGTCAGCTCAATCTCGGCCCCTTCTTCGTGGGGAAGCCGCTCAACGTCAATAACCAACCCCGGCTCGGCGCGATGCTGACGCCCGCCCGCTCGAACAATCGCGTACATAGTCTGAGTCTCCAATCTTCGCTTTACCGCCGCTGGCAGCAAATCGCCGACGACCGCCCCAGCGGGGAAAATTGGCACCTTACTGCCCACGCCCTGGACATGGCCAGAACGCCGAGGGGCTATTATAGCTGTGCGGGAATGCCCCGTCAATCCTGGATCGCGCGCGCAGGGGAGGGCCATGCCGAATCGAGGGCGTTATCGTATACTCTGACACACGGCTACTGAGGGTAGAGTGCCAGGAGGACAGCGTGCCAGGTCTGAGTGCAGCCATCGTTGCCGGCGGGCGAAGCTCGCGGATGGGGCGCGACAAATCGTTCGTGCTGCTACACGGCAAGCCGATGATTGAGCATGTGGTGACCTGTGTGCGCGCGCTGCCCGTCGAATCCGTGCTGCTCATCGCCAACCGGCCCGACGACTACGCCTATCTGCGCCTGCCCACGCACGCCGATGTATACCCGGACAAGGGATCGCTGGGCGGCATCTTCTCAGCAGTGCACCACAGCCCCAGCGAGTATACGCTGGTCGTCGGCTGCGACATGCCGTACCTGAGCGATGCGCTGCTGCGCTACATGGCGAGCCTGCTCAACGAACGCGCAGGCCCCTACGACGTGATTGTGCCGGTCCATGACAACCACCCACAGGGTCTGCACGCCATTTACCGCAAGACGTGCCTCGCGCCGATTCAGGCCGACCTGGAGGCCGACCGGCTCAAGGTGATTGGCTTCTACAGCACGGTCAAGGTGCGCTACATCCAGCCCGCCGAGTATCACGACCTCGACCGAGACGGGCGTTCCTTCCAGAACATCAACACCCCGGAGGAATTGGAGCGGGCCAACCAGGGGGAGGTGTAGCAGGGTGGTGGGCGGCTCCAGCCGAAGACCCATGAAACCCCGCGATCTGAGGGGCGTCAGTAGAGTATCTTGCGCGGGCGGTACTGGATGGCTTCGGCGATGTGGGCCACCTGGATCGTCTCGCTGCCGGCCAGGTCAGCGATGGTGCGGCTCAGCTTGAGGATGCGGTGGTAAGCACGGGCGCTGAGCTGCATCTTGCGCAGCGTCGTATCGAGCAACTGTTTGCCCGCTGCCTCAGGCTGGCAGAAGCGCCGGATGTCGCTGGCCCCCATGTCGGCGTTGCACTGCAGGCGCGCCTCATTGCGGAAGCGTTCTCGCTGTTGCTCGCGCGCGGCCTCCACGCGCGCCCGGATAGCCGCCGACGGCTCGCCGCGCCGCTCATCAGTCAGCTTGTCATAGTCCACACGCGGAACGTCTACGTGAATGTCAATGCGGTCGAGCATTGGGCCAGACAGACGCTGCTGGTAGCGCCGGATGACGGTCGGCGAGCACGTGCACTCTTTGACCGGATCGCCGTAGTAACCGCAGGGGCAGGGGTTCATCGCCGAGACCAGCATGAAATTGGCCGGGAACGAGAGGGCAACGCGCGCTCGGCTGATGGTCACCTGCTTGTCCTCAATCGGCTGACGGAGCACCTCCAACGTGTGGTTGCCGAACTCCAAAAGCTCATCGAGAAAAAGGACTCCCCGGTGAGCAAGACTCACCTCTCCGGGCTGGGGCCACGACCCGCCGCCGACCAGCCCCGCTTCGCTGATGGTGTGGTGCGGAGCGCGGAAAGGGCGCATCCGGATCAGCGGCTTGTCGGCGGGCAGCAGGTCAGCCACAGAGTAGATGCGCGTCACCTCCAGCGCCTCGTCGAGAGTCATGGTGGGCAAGATGCCGGGCAGTGCGCGCGCCAGCAACGTTTTGCCCACGCCCGGCGGTCCCACCATTAGCACATTGTGACCGCCTGCCGCCGCGACCTCCAGGGCGCGCTTGACGTGCTCCTGCCCTTTGACATCAGCGAAGTCGGTCAGGCCGTCCAGGTCGGGCGGAACATCGGTGCGCACGTCGCGGCGCACAAAGGAGGGAATCTTGTTCACGCCGTACAAGTGCTCGACCAGGTGCCCCAACGAGCGCACCGGGATCACGTCAATATCGGGAACAAGTGCGGCTTGCGGCGCGTCTTCTTCTGGCACGAAAATGCACTCGTACCCTTCGAGCCAGACGCGGTGTGTGATGGGCAGAATTCCGCTGACATGGCGCACGGTTCCGTCCAGCGATAGCTCGCCCACGAAGACGGTGCCTACCAGCTCAGCCAGCGGCACCTGATCGGTGGAGGCCAGCACACCGACAGCCATCGGTAAGTCGTAGGCAGGGCCTTCTTTGCGCAGGCTGGCCGGGGCCAGGTTGACGGTATAGCGTTTGTTGGGGAACTGGAGGCCGCTGTTGCGGATGGCGGCGCGAACACGCTCGCGGCTTTCCTGCACCGCCGTATCGGGCAGCCCAACGACCGTGAACGCAGGCAGTGAATGGGGGTTGTAGTCAACCTCTACCTGAACGATCTCCCCATCAAGGCCGACTACAGCGCACGAATAGACTGTCGAGAGCATTCGTCACTCGCGGTATGTGGTGGGACTGGACTCTGTGCGGATCAGTATACCCCAAATGGGCAAGTGCGCTCTGACGTCCAGTGCGTGTCACGGGATGGAGTCCGGGTCCTTCAGAATGTCAGCTTCGGACAGATACCGCTGGCGAATGGGATAAGTCGCGGCGTACTGGCCAGGTTCGAGCGCGCGCCAGAGATCGCCCGGCTCGGCGATGGCCCCGTGCATCTGGCTGGCGTAACGCTGCAGCCAGACGAAGAACGCACCGTCGCCCAGGGTAAGGCGCATCTCGTGGAGCATCCGCGCGCCCTGCAAATAGACGGCGTTGATATAGGGGCGCGGCCCCTGGAAAGCCGTCACCGGCACATCCACGTAGCCCGCCGGGGTGTAGCTGTTGACGCGAAACGCCCACCACCAGTCTACCAGGTCAGGATAGTAGTGCTCGTAGAAGACGAGTTCGCTATAGGTGGCGAGGGCTTCGTCCAGGTAGGGATCACGGCTCTGGTCATTGCCCACCGCCGCGTACCACCACTGGTGCGACACCTCATGTGCGGTGATCAGCGCCAGCCAATCGTCGGCCGTGCCGCCCCATGTGCGGAACCAGGCTTCGCTGACGAAGACCAATCCGCTGAACTCCATCCCATCCGGGAAATCGCCCTCCACGACGACCATGCGCGGGAAGGGATAGGGGCCAAAGCGCGTCTCGTACAGGTCAATCGCATTGGCCGCCGTGTGCAGAGCGTACCGCGCTGCCTCCAGCGAGCCGCCGGCGGAGTCGCTCACCGTGAACACCTCTACCGCGATGCCGCTCGCTGTAGACGTGGTGAGCAGGTTGAACTGGTCGGAGACGGACAGGCTGACATCGCGCCCGCCGCACAGCTCAAAGCGCCACGACTGCGCGTCTGGGCGGGAGAAGGTTCCAGGACCGGCCACACGCAGCCCGTCCGGGCCGTTTTCGACTCGTAAGGTCACTGCGTAGTCTGCCGAGCGCAGCACGAAGGACTCCCCGATCGGCCACAGTTCGTGTACGACCCAGCCGTTCTCCTCGCGGTACGCGGGAATCTGCGGGAACCACAGGCCAAGGTTGACCTGGCGCGCGCTGTATCCCAGGTAGCCGGTGTGCCCGTGCCGGTATCCCTGGCGGACAGGCTGGAGCGCCAGCGAGAACTCCAGACCAACTTGCACGGTCCCGCCCGGCTCTAGCGGAGCCGCCAGGGGGATGATGATCTGCGCGTCGCGCAGCGCGTAGTCGCGCAGAGGCGGCCCGTCGCCAACAGCCACGCGGGTCAACTTGAAGTCGCCCATGTCAATCACGCCCGGAATCACCAGCACCACTGCGTCGAGCGCCTGGCCGGTGTCGTTGGTGAAGGCAACTCGCTCGGTTACCTGCACCGAACGCGCCGCCCAATCCAGCACCGCATCCACGGCGTAGACAAGACCATTCGTGCCGCAGGCAGGGCCGCCGGGCAGTGGCTCGGCGGAGGATGTAGGCATGGGCGTCGCCTGGGGCGGTCGCGCGGCAACGGTGATCACCTGGCTGGCCCCCAGTGTAGCAAGAGGGTCAACAGGCTGAGGAAAGGGCGAAGCGGTGCGCACAGATGGCTCAGGGGCACACGCAGCCAGGTAGAGGCACATCATCGCCAGGGCGCACAGCCTGGCAGCAGGAAAACACAGGTTCATAAGCGGCATCCTCGGTGACAATCATACCGCCGCAGCCAGGCGACGGCTACCAGGCAGGAGGGCGCTTTCCCTGCGATCAGCGGGCGTTGGCCGGGCGCGCGTTCGGCGGGAGCGCGCGCGCACGCTATAATCTACCTGGCTCGGAGCGTGTTTGGAAAGCCGTTTTTGTTCCCCTCATCCCCCGCCCCTTTCTCCCTCCAGGGGGAGAAGGGGAGCAAGGCACAGGGTTTCCCCTCGCCTCGTTGAGGGAGAGGGGTGCAGGGGTGAGGGGGTTTCCACAAACGCTCTCAGAGACAGGGACCGGATCAAAGCACGGAGCAATCGAGTGGCCGATCAGATTCGTACCGACGAGATAGGCACAATCAGCGGGAACGCCGACGCGCGACCCA
>CAYNHD010000012.1:0-23253 GCA_964396775.1 uncultured Thermoflexus sp.
CCACGTCGTTCCAGGTCAGGGCCAGCGCCTCACCAAGCCGCAATCCGGTTCCCAGCAGCAGCCGCCAGAGGGGTTGCAGCCAGTGCTCAGCTGTGCCGTCCAAAAAGGTTTGCAGTTCGTCACGGCTCCACAATTCACGGCGGGCCGGCGTGTAGACGGGCGGTAGCACCCGGTCACACGGGTTGGCGGACACCCAGCGCCAGAGCACGGCGACGGCGAAGGCACGATGTAGCAGCCGGTGCACATTGCTGGCCACAGAGGGCGTCAGGCCAGCGTACAGACGTTGCAGCTGGTCAGGGGTCACGCGCTCCAAACGCATACGGCCCAGCACGTCGCGCGCGTAGGTATCGAAGAAATAGCGGTGCCGGGCAACCGTCGTGGGCTTCAAGTTAGGCGCGCCGGTCAGCCAGGCGTCTATGAGGTCGGCGACGGTGCGCTTGCCGGGCATGGGCAGCGCGCCGTCGGTATCAGCTTGCCGTCGCAATTCGCGTAGCTTGGTGTGCGCCTCACGTTCGGTGCGCCCGTAAACAGTCCGACGCACGCCGTTTACCTGTAGTGAGGCTTGCCAGCGCCCGTCACGGCGCTGAACCACTGTTCCCTGGCCGGGGCGATTGTTGGGCATGGTTCAGTCTCCAATCTCTGAACTGTGCCCCGGCGCGGTGTTGTAACGTTGTTGTCACACGGGAACGGCTGAGGGGGAGCATCTACTATGGGAAAAATCGCTCGCAACAGAAATCGCGTGAGGAACTGCTGCCGCTGCTCGACTGCGTGGATACGGAGATGTCGCTGGAATAGCGGACAGCGGCCCAGCCGTCAGCCGTCAGCGCTCAGTGATCAGTGAGAGAGATTCATCGCAGGGGCGCTGCTCTGTGCGCCCCTCCCCGGCAGAGTGTCACCTATGTCTCCGAACACCTGTTACCCATGTCTCCGGTCTGTACAAGCCAGGGAGGGGAAAACGCCCCAATCAGCGATCAAAGTCCCCCTCTCTAGCTCAGCTGGAGAGGGGAATTTAGGGGGTGAGGCAGATCAGACTTCCGAAGTCTTCGAAGACTTCGGAAGTCTCTTTCAGCGCAATCGCCGCCAGCGTTAGAGCAGCCCGGCCAGCACTTTGGCCGACTGCTCCTCGATCTGCTTGTGCAGGCTGCCGCCGTGACTGTCCATGGTGACGACCGCCGGGAAGTCCTCCACGCGAATGACCCAGAAGGCCTCCGGCACGCCGAAATCCAGCTTGTAGACGGTCAGCACTTCCTTGACGCGCTCGGCGATGAAGGTGGCTGCTCCGCCGATGGCGTGCAGATAGACCGCGCCGTAGTCCTGGCAGGCTTGCAGCGTCTTGGCGCCCATGCCGCCCTTGCCGATGACGGCCCGCACGCCGAAGTGCCCGATCACGTCGGCCTGGTACGGCTCCTCGCGGATGCTGGTCGTCGGCCCGGCAGCGACGAACGACCACTTGCCGTCCGTCTGCTGGACGACCGGCCCGCAGTGGTAGATCACGCCGCCGCCCAGAATCTTCTTGAGTTCCTCGTAGAGCGCCACTTCAGCAACGGGGGGTGCGCCATGCGTCTTGACGAAATTATCAATCATGTACTTGTGCGCGGCGTCGCGGGCAGTGACCATTACCCCGTTGAGGCTGACCGGCTCGCCAACCGTCAGGGCGCGGATGTCCTGCTCGCTGATGGGGATAGTCAGCTTACGCATAGATGATCTCCTCTCCGACCACGCGCATACTGGCCCGGCGATTGGCCCAGCACATGTAAGCGACCGAGACGAAATAAGAGGCGGGCAGGCGGTGCAGCGAGCCGACCTTGACGCCGAGCAGTGTCGTCTTTCCGCCGAAGCCCATCGGCCCGATGCCCAACTGGTTCCCCTCCTCAAGCAGGCGATCTTCGAGTTCGGCCAGCTTGGAGTCTTCGTTGGTGTCGTCTACGGGGCGCAGCAGAAGCTGCTTGCTCTTGGTGTACGACGTACCGCGGTCGCCGCCGACAGCGACGCCCAGCACGCCCGGCGCGCAGCCGAGGCCCTGGGCCTTGTGCACGGCGTCGAGCACGACCCGCCGCACGCCTTCCAGGTCGCGTCCGGCGTCCAGATCGTTGTTGGGCAGCTCGTACTGCGTGCTGACGTTCTCGCAGCCGCCGCCCTTGAGGATCAAATCCACCTTGATTTCTTCCTCGTCCCATTCCTCAAAGTGCATGGTGGGGAAGTCAATGCCGGTGTTGTTGCCGCTGTTCTTGCCGGTGAGGCTGTCCACAGCGTTGGGACGCAGGTAGCCTTTCTCGGTGGCGATGGCGCACGCCCGGCGAATCTGGTCGGCCAGCTTGCGCGTGGAGACGCCGAGCGGGTAGTGGATGGTGAAGATGGGCGTGCCGGTGTCCTGGCAGATCGGCGTGGACTTGGCGCGAGACATCTCAACATTTTTCAGGATCGTGTCCAGCGCGCCTTCCGCCGCCGAGCCTGGCTCTTCGTCCTCGCGGGCTTTGCGCAGCGCGCGCTCCATGTCCGCAGGGAGAAGGGTGGCAGCACGGCGGATCAACTCTACAAAAGCATCGGTTAAGTCTTGCATAGGTGTATTTTTATCCTTCCACTCACTGGCGAAAGGGAGGGGGCACCGTGCCCGATCCCTATACTCATCATAATCATCCTGCGCGCGAATGCCAAACCCACGACCTCACCCCGCCCGGCGCTGGCGCGGATCGCTGGTGGCGTACTCCCGTAGGGGCGTATGGCCATACGTCCCCGCGACGCCAGACTTCCGAAGTTTCCGAAAACTTCGGAAGTCTGATCGGGTACGTTCTGGCGAATGCCGGAGGCTGACCGCCCGGCGGCTCTGTGAATCTTGCCTGAAAACGACTTACTTTGCCGCTAACCGCTTCTTTTCGTATAGGATCACTCACGGTATAATGAGCCACCACTGAAAGATAAGCGGGGGTGTCGGGGGCCAGTTTCGGCTGCCGGATAATTTGCCTGTGGGGAACAGCATCGTCCTCTCTGCCCGCAACGCTTCGAGCATGATCGGCGCCTCGCTGTACGGACGCCCGCACTTGAGATGAGGCATACGCGATGGAAACTGAACTGGTCCAGTATATCCGGCTCGTCCGGCGATGGCTGTGGCTGATCGTTCTGGCGGCATTTCTGGCGGGGGGTGCGGCCTATTTGCAGGCAAGCCGGCAGCTTGACCAGTACCAGGCGCGGGTGACCATCTCAGTGGGCACCTACTTTCAAGCACCCAACCCCACCTCTGGCGAAATCTACACCGGCCAGCAGCTCGCCCAAAACTACGTCATCCTGGCCAAGAGCCATTCCGTGCTGCAGGCGGCGATTGACGAGGGCAATCTGCCCATCTCTGTGGGGGCGCTCAGCGGGTCGCTGTCGGCCAGCGTCATCAACCAGACCACCTTCATCCAGATCACCGCGACCCACCCCGACCCGATTCTCGTCGTGCAGATGGTGGACGAGGTAGCCAAGCAACTGATCCTCAACAGCCCCACCAACCTGACGCCCGAACAACAAGCCCAGGTGGACCTGGCTAACAGTGAGATCGCGCGGCTGAACCTCCAGCTTGAGCAGTCGCGCCAGCGGCTGGCGGCGCTCGATACGCAGCTTGCCACGACCACCGATCCCCAGGAAATCGAGCGCCTGAACGAGCAGTACAATACGGTGATCTCGCAGATCAACGAGGCGTCCTCGAACATTGCCTGGTTCACAGACACCATCGCCCGGCTGCAGCAGCGCACCAACGCGCTGGAAATCGTCGAGCCGGCGCGGATGACGGGCCGGGTCGCGCGCAATGAGTTTCAGACGACCGTCCTGGGCGCTCTGGTGGGGGCGGCGCTGGCCTTCGGCCTGGTGCTGTTGATCGAGTACCTCGACGACACGATCCGCACCGTAGATCAGGCGACCCAGGCGTTGGGCCTGCCGACGCTGGCCGTCATTCCCAAGTTCGGCAAATCGCGCGACAGCTACTCGGAGCGGCTGATCGCCTACCGGCAGCCCGACTCGCCCGTTTCTGAGGAATACCGCACGCTGCGCACCAACCTGATGTTCTCGGCCAACGGGGGCAAAGCGGTATTCCTGATCACCAGTCCCGGCCCTGGCGACGGCAAGACGATCACCGTCGCCAACCTGGCTGTGACGATGGCCGTTGCCGGGTGGCGCGTCCTGCTCATTGACGCCGACCTGCGCCGCCCCCGCCTGCACGACATCTTCAACGTGGATAACCGCGTCGGTCTCTCCACGCTCCTGTCGCTGGACCCCAGCGATCTGCTGGCCGCCGAGATGCCGCTGGACCGGCTGCCGCCCCATTACGCCGAGTGCATTCAAGAGACAGAGATTCCGGGCCTGACCATGATCGCCAGTGGTTACATTCCGCTGAACCCGGCGGAGGTGCTCGGCTCGGCGAATATGCAGCAGTGGTTCAAGTTCTTCCGCTCGTCGCCGGACATTGACATCATCCTGATTGACACGCCGCCCGTGCTGATCGCCGCTGACAGTGCCGTGCTCGCCTCCAATCTCGACATCCCCACGGTGATGGTCATCGAAGCCGGCAGAACGCGGCCCGGTGGTGCGCTCCGCGCCAAAGAGCGCCTGGCTTCGCTGGAAATTGACATCAAGGGGCTGGTGCTCAACGCGGTCAGCCGGCGCGACGAGGGCTACGGCTACGGCTATGACTACTACTATTATTACTACTACAAGAAGCACGAGTCCGGCGAAAAATCGGCGTCCAACGGCGGCACAGCCGTCACCCGCCGGCGCTGAGTGATCGCCTGAAGCTCTTTCCTCCCGGCATCCGAATATGTCGAGGGGGGGGTATCCAGCGGGGGGCCTTGGGGCACACTAGAGGCGCACGAAATCCACCCTATCCCCTTGCTTTGTGCATGACTACACGAAATCTCGCTCCGGCCCGACCAACACGTACTGCGCCACGAGCACGCCGATCACCTGCTCTGCCCCGTCCACACGCAACGTGATCGGCCCGTCGAAGGGGTCGACCTGCACCACCTCGACCGCCGCCCCGACGATCAGCCCCTTGTCCGCCAGGTAGCGCAGCATGTCCGGGGCCTGGTCGCGCAGGCGGGCCACGTGCCCGCGCCGCCCGGCGGGCCACTCCGCCAGGGGGGTCAGGTCGCGCGGGGCGATGTCCCCCTGCGGGCCGGGGATGGGGTCACCGTGCGGGTCGTAGTGCGGGTCGCCCAGGTAGGCGGCGATGCGCTGCGCCAGCCGCTCGGAGACGGCGTGCTCCAGCCGCTCGGCCTCCTCGTGCACCTCATCCCAGGAATAGCCGAGCGCCTGCACCAGGAACAGTTCCAGCAGGCGGTGATGGCGCACGATTTCCAGGGCGACGCGCTCGCCTGCCGGCGTCAGGCGGATGCCGCGATAGGGTTCGTGCTCGACCAGGTTGGCCTTCGCCAGCTTCTTAGCCATTTCGGTGGTCGAGGGGGCGGTGATGTTCAGGGTCTCGGCCAGCGTGGAGGTCTGGACGCGCTCCTGCTCTTGCTGGAGCATATACACGGCTTTGAGGAAGTCCTCAATGGCCTCGCTGTAGCCTTCGCTGGGGGTAGGGCGGTCGGTCACGGGTGCTCGCTCCCACTGGCGCTGTCCTTATCTCCATTGTACCGCATTAAGGGGCGCGAGTCGCCGAACCGCTGGGGATTTTTGAACCGCCGAGGCGCAGAGAAGGGCAGAAAGGGCAGACTTCCGAAGTCTCCGAAGACTTCGGAAGTCTTGTTCTTTCTGTGCCTGGTGTGGTAGCGGTGAGCTTTGCTCTAGCCGAAAGTCTGCCGGGGGCAGGTGGGATTCTCCCGCAGATCGATCAACTCGGCGTCGAGCGACTCCAGGCCGGGCTTAAGCTGGGCAAAGTTGGCCCCTTGCTCTTTGATGGTGATGTAGGCGGCGGGGGAGGCGCTGCCCTCTTCGTGCCAGGCGGTGACGCTGATGATGTTGCCGCCCGCGTCGGCGACGATCTGGGCTACTTTCGCCAGGACGCCCGGCTTGTTGGCGACCTGGAGCGTGAAGCGCGCGCCCTCTTCGCCGCCGCCGAGCAGGGTCACCAGCACGCCGAAAATATCATGGTCAGTGATGATGCCCACCACTTTGCCACCCTCGACGACCGGCAGACAGCCGATGTCTTCGCTGAGCATGACGCGGGCCGCCTCTTCGATGGGGCAGTCCGGCGCCGTCGTGTGGACGGGGTGCGTCATGATCTGCTTGATCTGGAGCTTGGACAGCAGCCCGTGAATCTCATAGATGCTCAGCGTAGTGGCCGGCGAGGGTTGGGCGGCCAGCAAGTCCTGCTCGACGACGATGCCCACCAGGTTGCCGCCCTTGTCCAGCACGGGCAGATGGTGAATGTGATGTTCGCGCATCAGTTCGGCGGCCTGGCGGTGCGTGGCATCCGGCAGGATGGTAATGGGGTTGGGGGTCATGCGGTCTTTGACAAGCATCTGGTATCTCCAAGAAATCACAAGGCAGCAGGGTCAGACATGAGCACTGCGCAGAAAAGCAACACTTTTCACCCTTTGCGCGGATCGTAGTCGCTCTGGGGCGGGCTGTCAACCGGCGGAGGGCCATGGAGGGGCGGGTTTGCAAACCCGCCCCTACAAAAACCAAGATCGGCATCGTAGGGGCGTATTGCAATACGCCCCATGTGCACCAACTTAAGGCTTCTGAGCGCGCGGTACAGGCGGAACGCCCCGTCCCCTGGCCCCCTCCCCGGCTTGGCCGGGGAGGGGGGCCTTCCTACAACTGCCTAACGATTTGTTCGTGGACCCGCAGGGTGAGGTCAGGTTTTGCCCGCGCTCGGCCCGCCTTGCGCTGGATTCCCGATGGACTAGAATAGTAACGACGCCTCTCTTTTCCGATCACCGTCTGGCTCTGGGCGCGGGGGATACGACACATGTCAACCTGGATGGTCGTTGAGGACGAACCCGATCTGTACGATACGCTGCTGGCCCTGTTCGGCATCTGGAGCATTGACGGCGTAGCCTTCACCAACGGCACCGATGCCATCAAGTGGATTGACGACGTAGACGCGGGAATCGCCGAGACCAATATCCCGGAGCTGGCCATCCTCGACATCCGGCTGCCCGGCGTCGAAGGCCCGGAGATCGGGGCGCGGCTGCGCAAAAGCCCCGTCCTGAAGAACATCGCCATTGTGCTCGTCACCGCTTTCCATCTCTCCCCGGCTGACGAGCAGAAAGCCATCGAAAAGGCCCAGGCCGACGACCTGCTGTACAAGCCGCTGCCCGCCCCCGAAGCATTCCGCGCCACGCTACAAAAGGCCATCGCCAAGCGGCAGGCCCCTCCGCCGGAGGAACCCGCCGCGCCAGAAGCCGAGCAGCAGCCCCCTGTCGCCCAGGACGCAGCGAAACCGACGCAGGAGAAGGAGGCCCCTAGCGATGCCCGCAGCGGCAACGCCTGAGCGCACGGCCCCCTCCCCGCGCCAGGTGACGCTCTCCGGCCTGGTCCGGCGGCGTTTCATCCACTGCATGAGCGCGCGCGGACAGTCCGCCGCTGACCTGGTGCGCGAGATCGGGCTGCCGCCGCTGACGCTGTGTCACCTGATCGCCGGGCAGAATCTGCCCGCCATCCCGCTGACAGCCTATTATCGCATCGCCCGCTGGCTGCAAATGCCCTTGTGGAACGCGCTGTTGCTGGCCGGGGCAGAGCCGAAGCTGGCGACACTGGTGCGCTTCGGCATGGAGATGCAGGGCTGCCGGGCCTCCAGCACGAAGGATCAGGAGTGCGCCGCGCGCGCCATCGGGATCAGCGTGGCCGTCTTCCGGCGCGCGCTGCACGGCTACCCCAGCTTTCATCCCTCCGTGCAGACCTGCGACCGTCTCGCTAACTGGCTGGCCTGGATGGGCGTGAGCGCGGAAGACATCGCGCAGGCGGCGGGCATGGTCGTGCGCTATCACGCCAACGGGCGCCGCCTGACGATCACTCAGCAGATGGCCCAGGCCGTCGCGCCGTACCCGTGCGCGTGTGGCAGAGCCGGGTGCATGGTGCCCGCGCACATCCCCGCCGGCCCGCGCCGCCAGTGGCGCAGCGATGCCTGCCGCATGTGGGCCAAGCGCCACCAGTCCGCGCTCACCCCCGTCTTCACGGCGTCTGCGCGCCCCCTGCCCCGCCCCCCGAAAGTCGTGCGTTTTATCAGGATAAACGAACGCGCTGTTCCCGTGCGTTTTTGAGGAGTCAACCCGCGCCTGTCACCCTCCGATCAGTGGGGTAGGGCAGGTGTGGACTCACGCGCGCGAATCGGGCCGCAGCCCCCTACCCTGGGGGTGGTTCTTGGTGGTTGGTTATTGGTCGTTGGTTGTTGGTTGTTGGTTGTTGGTTGTTGGTGATTGGTGGTGATCGGTGATCAGTTGTCAGTGATCAGTAGTCAGTGGTCGGCGGGCCGCACAACAAGACTTCGGAAGTCTGATCGCAACCCCCAACGCGGCGTCTCTATCTGATCACCGAAGACTGATCACTGATCACCAACCCCCCAACGTTGCCCCGGGGCAACATAGCGCAGCAGCGACTGATCGCGCCCTCACCGCGCAGCATCTTCCACTGATCACCGAAAACTGATCACTGACCACCCTATGTTGCCCCGGGGCAACATAGCGCCCGTCAGCCTCTACCAATAACCAACAACCAATCACCAATCACCCTTCTTCCGGCACCTGCCGCTCGACGATCTCCAACAGCCGGCGCAGCGCCGCCACCTGCCGGCGCACCTCCTCCGGCTTCTGGCGCTTGAGCCACTGGTCGGCCACCAGCGAGAGATCGGCCTGTGAGAACTGCCGCGCCAACGCCGGCCAGCGATTCGCCACGCGCTCCGATACCGTCTCGGTGAACTCCTCCGCGCCCGCCCGCGACGGGGCGTCACCGCCCAGCAGCGCGGCTAGGTTCGGCGACTCGACCAACTGCTTGACACGCTCAGCGGACAGGTCGCGGGCGACGATGAAGCGCACCAACTGCACCTGCAGCACCTCATCTTCGACCTTCAGCACGTAGCGCAGCCGCTTCTCTTCCAGGCGGTGACGGTCGGCCAGCTCCCACACGGAGTCCGGCAGGCGCAGCAGCGCCTGAACCCGGCTGAACTGCGAGCGCTGCACGCTGCCCAGGGCGGCGCGCAGCGCCTCGCCCTCGCCGCGCGGCACACGGTACTCCAGCGCCTGGCGGTACCAGTCGTTGGGGATGGGGCGCGTGTAGTCGGGGTGAATGCCGTACAGGTCGAGCAGCAGCGTCGCCAACTGGCGGGCTAGAGCCATCGCCGACAGCCCTTCGCGGCTGGTGTTCTCCGCCGCCTGCCGCCAGGGACTCGCCTGGGGGACGACGATGCACTGAATCTGGTCGAAGCCGTTGGCGACCCACATATTCAGCCAGTGATGCGCCCAGTAGCGGCGCTCGCCCGTCTCGATGCGGTAGTAGCTACCCCCGTCCATCTCCACGACAGTGATCGGGCTAACCTGCCCGCCGTGCCGGATCGTCGCGGCGGTGGCCACAATCGCGCGCAGCAGTTCCTCTTCGGGGCCGGGCATACCGGGCGGATCGGCGTCGAAAACCTCTTCGGTCCGGTCGTCCGGGTCGCGGTTGAGCAGCGCCGCCCAGTCCGGGCGGGGACGCCCCCGCCGCGCCGCTTCTTCGGCGACCAGCGCCTCCCAGCGTTCGAGGGCCTGGCGCGCGTTGATGTGCCCGGTGATGAACTCGCCCCGGATCGCCTCTGGCAGCACGCGGCGCGGCTGGGCGGGGTCGGGGCGAATGCGCTCCAGCACGATGGTGACGACGCGCAGCCCCTTCCCGGCGATGTCGGGGGCGGCTTCGGCGATCCCGTCCAGGCTGCCCAACTCTTCGAGCAGGGCGCGCGTGCCTTGTGAGCGGCGTTTTGTCATAGTCGTCAGGCTCCTGCGGGCTTCATCACCCGCTCGACCAGCTCGCGCACGAAGATCATGTAGGCGCGGGCGGCGCTCGACTGGTCATCGTACATGAAAATGGACTCGCACGCATCGTGCGCGTAGGAAATGGCCACGTTGGTGGGGATCGGCGTCTCGAACAGGCGCGGCCCGTAGAAAGTGTGCTCACTGTAAAGGGCCAGGTTCTCGCGCTCCAGCGTGATACGCTGGTCGTACTTGACCGGCAGAATACCGGTCAGCCGGACAGGGATCTCCCAGGTCTGCTGCACCTCTTTGATCTTCTCGACGATGGCCTGCAGGCCAATCGTCTCCAGAAAGCGCAATTCAACGGGGATGATGATGTCCGTCGCGGCGACCATAGCCAGCGTCGTCAGGCGCGAGAACGAGGGCATGGTGTCAATCACCACCCAGTCGTAGCGGTCGGCGACGCTGCGCAGGGCATGGCGCAGCCGCACGGCGAACCCGTGATCCTCGGCCAGGCGTGTGTTGACTCCGTCCAGCGCAGGCGACCCCGGCACCACGTGCAAATCCTCGTCCCACGTCGAGGGGACGATCAACTGCTGCAAGACCGCGCCCGCCCGCTCCGGCCTGGCGACCAATGCCTCGCCCAGGCTTTCGGCGCGGCTCCAGTCGCGGCGACCGGTGGTCAGCAGGGTGGCGTGGGCCTGGGAGTCGGTGTCAATGAGCAGAACGCGGCAGGGCAGGTCGTTGTGCCGCAGCAACATCACCAGCCCATGCGCCAGGCTGACCGCCGTAGTGGTCTTACCGACCCCGCCCTTGTTATTCGTCAGACAGATGCTGCGCATGAGCCAGTCTCCCTGGGAAAGCTGTCAGCGGCTGGGCGCTGCAATTCAGACTTCCGAAGTCTGGCAGACTTCGGAAGTCTCGTGGGGTAGAACATCACCGCAGAGACGCAGAGGACACAGAGAAGAACTAAGAGGCCGTTTGAGAGGTATCTTTACCCCCATCTCCGGCCCTTCCCCCGCAAGCGAGGAAAGGGAGAAAGGATTGCTCTTGAAGTCCCTCCCCGCAGGCGGGGAGGGACTTAGGGTGGGGTTGCAGGTCTTTTCAAATGGCCTCCGAGAAGGTTCTTTACTCATTTTTCTCTGCGCTCTCTGCGCCTCTGCGGTTCGTCACCTCTCGCCCCAATGCGAACGCGCCCCGCGCCGTCACACAAATCCCCTCGTCCTTAGCGACTATTAGTAACAATCGGCATTATAAATTTCTGATGTTAAATCATCAGAATAGGGCACATTTAGCCCTCGTCATCCTCGACACCCGCCAGATACCAGGCTGCCCCCAGTTCCAGCAGGCGGTGCACGTGGATCGTCTTGCGCATACTCAGCCCAAAGCGCAGGCTCATCTCGATCAGCGCATCCCACAGGGGCTGGTCCACATAGAGCGTCGTGCGCTGCTGTTCGTTCGCCTGGAGGTTCAGATCACGTAGCGGGGTGACGACCGGGCGATCCACTAGCTCGCGCAGCCCCAGAATGCCGCTGAGCGACACCGCCCCGGCGGGCAGCCGCAGATCGTCGCCCAGCAGGTCGTGCAGGTCGCCCACCATTTGCAGCGCGGCCTCGTTGTACAGGTCGGACGCGCTGACGGCATGATCGGCGTGACGGGCGCGCTGCTGGGCCAGCGCCGTCATGCGCTGGTGAAGGTGGCGGGCGATGTGCCCGGTGACGGCCACGCGGTTTTTGGGCGGGCGTCCGGGGCGACCGGACGGAGGCCCCCCCTGCCGCTCGCGGACCAGTTCCATCAGGCGGCGGAAACTGCCATCGTGCTCAGCCAACATCCACGCTCCACTTTCGCCCCAGCCGGCGCGCTGCGCCCCGATCATTCGATCTCGTCGCGCAGCCGGGCCGCGTCCAGCGCCGCCGCTGAAATGCGCTCCATGCCAAACTCGACGATGTACCACAGAGCCGCGCCGGCCAGCTTGACCGCCTTGCGAGGATACCCCTTTGACAAATCATACAACAGGTCCATCGCGTCGGGCATAAAGAGCGGTGTCTTGCAGCCGGCGCGGTTCAGGCGAAAGGTGATCAACTCGGCGGTCTCCGCCGGGGTGAACGGCTCCAGCGTCGAGCGGGCGGCCACGCGGTCGTTCAGATCGGGCGCGTTGTGCAGGTTGAGGCGCAGTTCTTCCTTGCCGATGAGCACCACCTGCAGCGGCACCAGCCCGCCCGCGTTAAAGTTGAACAACTCGCGGATGATGTCAAGCTGGCGGCGCACCAGCGTTTGCGCCTCGTCAATCATCACGATGCAGTTGCGCCCGGTGCCCAGGATGTCCATAACCATGCTGCGCAGGTCGTCCATCAGGCCGTCGTTGGTGCGTTTGCCCGTCTTGCCGCCTAGCTCCTGGATCATGCGCCGCTGTAGCTCGCGCGTGCCGGGGTGCGGCGGGTCGGGGATGTAGGCCACGACCGACGGCTCGCGAACATCGCCGGCGGTGTACGAGTTGTAGATGTAGCGAGCCAGCATGGTCTTGCCCGTCCCGTAGTCACCGATGATCACGCTCAGCCCCTGGCGCTGGTCAATGGCGAAGGTGGTCTTGGCCAGCGTGCGCGCCGTGACCCCGGCCACGTACAGGTAATCCGGATTCGGCGACAGCGAGAACGGAAACGTGTACATGCCGAACATGCGCTGCAAGTCTTCCAGGCGGCGCTGTGTCACCGTCGGATCGGGCCGGTACGAGGGCGTGGCGAGCCTGGGCGTGAGTTTCGAGGTCATCGTCCATCGGCGCGGAGTTCCCTGTGCCTGAGAGACCCTGCGGAAACCTCACCCCCCGGCCTCTCTCCGCGTGTGGAGAGGGGATTTAGGGGTGAGGTAAACCCGCTGATCAGGATTCCTCAACCGGCCCCTGAGGGAAGAAGCGCCATTCCCCTTTCTACTCTCTTGAAAGATTAGAACACTTGTGCTAGACTTAAAAATGGTACCTGCGGGTGCACGAACGGACTGTCAGGTTGCCGGAAGAACCCCATCCTCGGCCCCTTCCTCCGGTCAAGCCAGGGGAAGGGGAAAGTGCTGTGCCAGAGGCCCTCCTCAAGCCTGGTTGGTGGGAGAGGCAAGGAGGAGACGTTCAGGAGTATTTCTGAACGTCCCCAGGACAGCCGTCCGTGCACCCGCTAACTTCTCTACCTGCCAGTTGACAAAAACTATACCACACTTCTGCAATATGCCGAAATACTTCACACCCAAACCACGCCAGGAATCGAAATATCCCTCAGTGCGCATACAGGGAGTCTTAAAAAATGCAAAAACTGCGTCATTAGCACCGGATTTATTGACTCGGATGAGCATCAATGATACCATTGCAACATCGTAGAGGGGCGTACTTCTGTCTGGCAGCAGGATGCACCCTCTGGATGGCGGCGCGTCGCGCGCAGCCGGGCATGAGACCCTTTGTGCGCCTTTGTTGCTGGCCGGGAACTCTCTTACCACTCTCGCCCGGATTGCCTGCGTCTTCGCCGTAAGGGACACTCTGCCCGCCACGCGCGGCAGATGTCCCCGGCACCACCTCAAGGGGGTTGTCGGATGTCTGAGGCCACGCCGCCAACCGGGGATAGCGTGCTAGAGCTGTCCAAAGCCTATTCCACGCCCTACAGCGCCGTGCTGCGCGACGATGTGGTGATGGGCGTCCCCCGCTACTTCCTCGAACGCTGGCTACCCTTGCTGGGGCCAGACGCCGCCACCCTGATCAACACCCTGCGCCAGCTTGATTACCGCAGCCCCGACGACACGATCACCATCAGCGGGGAGGCGCTCGCCCGCCAGGCGGCCATGTCGCGCCGCCACCTCTACACCTGCCTGGACGCGCCCTGGGTCTCCGCCTTCGTCCGCGTGCAGACCGGGCAGCGCCGCCAGGCGAAGAACGGCACGATCATCCAGGAGACGAATCGCTACGCCGTGCGCATGGACGATCCCTTGGTGCCGGCGGACGCAGAGCACCTGTGCGACCTGCTGCCCACGCTCGACCCGTCGCCCATCGCCGCCGCCCGCCAGGCGCTGAGCATGGAGCCGCGCCAGCTTTGGGCCGCCTCCCCCCGCGACCCCGCGCCACGCTTCCCCACCGGGCAGGCGATCACCGCCCGCCAGGTGTTGCAGCGAGCCTTCCAGGGCTGGCGCGCCCCCGACCGGGAGACCCAGCAGGAATGGGCGGAGGTCGCCGAGGCGTTGCACCGCCACGTGACCCTGGTGCGCGAGGACGGGCGCACCAGCAAAGTGATCGTCCCGCAGTACTTCCGGGCGCGCTGGTGGGCGCGGCTGGGGCACGACCTGGCCTGGGCTTATCTGTGGCTGCGCGGCGCGGTTTACGACAACCCCGCCGAAGGCCAACGGCGCGATACGTGCTGGCTGCCCGCGCTCGATGCCCTGCTGACCGCCATCGGACGCCCCCGCGAATGGTGGCGGCGCAACGTCGAGAACGCCCCCAGGCCCGATGAGTCCGGCGAAGGCTGGGCGCTGGCCGACTTCTTCTGCCAGCTTGAGACGCAGAAAGGCCGCGATCCAGCCCACCCGCAGCGGGTCGCGCGTCAGTTCCGCGTGGCACTGGATATTCCGGTCGCGCCGGAAGACCGCGCGCTCTACGATACGCTGCTGCGCACGTGGCCAGCGCAGGGCATCGTCCTGGAAGAGCACGCGCCCAACGATGGCCTCACCCGGCCCAGTCCGATCCCGTCTGCCACACTTGCGCACACCGGAGAGAGAGAGGTATGCCACATCCATGCACACCGGCAAGAGGAGGCTCTGCCACAATCCGACACACCGGAAATGACCCTGTCTGCCACATCTGTGCACACCGGCCAGAAAGGGGTGCGCCACATTCGTGCACAGGGGTCTGCCACATCCGTGCACAGGAGTCTTGAGAATCGAACAAAAGCATCTTCCAGAAAAAAACCAGCATCCTTTAACAGCAGCAAGCATTCCGCGTCTGCCAACCCGCCGGCGCAGGCCGAGGGAGACGCGGCGGGTGCTGCTGCTGCGAATTTTTCAGAGATAGATGCTCCGGTGAAACGTCTTCGGGAAATGCTGGTCGAGGCGCTGCGCGAGCACCCCGAAACACCCTTCTACCAGGTGGTTCCGGTGCAGGTGTGGTTGCGCGATTCCTGGCCGACGCCCGTCCAGCCGCACACCCCCGCCTGGACGGTGGCCATGTCGGGCCGTCTGTCCCCGCGCGACCTGGTGGCCTTGATTCTGGCTGTGTGCGGAGATAAGACCGTCGAGCAGCCGCCGCGCTATCTAAGCTGGTTGGTGCAACGCTGGCAGGCATTGCCGGATATTCCGCCGGTCGAACACTGGGATCGCTGGCAGATGTTGGCCCAACTCCCGCTGCGCAACTGGATGGGGCAGGGGCGCTACCTGTGGCGGCAGATCGCCCAGCGCAACCGCGATCTGCTGCCCTTCGACATGGACCTGATCTTGGGTGAAGCGTTTGCCGCGCCACCCCCCGCGAACCCCGCGGCAGAGCCGCTCATCGTCGCGCCGCCCGCTGAGACCGCGCCGAAGACTCCTCCGCCGGAAGATGGGCTGGACGTGCGCCCTGGCAACGGGATGCTGTCCATGCGCGACATCTGGCGGGCGACGATGGACCAACTGCACGCGCAGTTAAACCGCGCGACCTACATCGGCTGGGTGGAGGGGGCGCAGGCCGTGTCGTATGCGGACGGCGTGCTGACGGTTCGCGCCCGCAACGTCTACGCGCGCGATCTGCTGGCCCAGCGCCTCAGCCAGTCCATTGACCAGACGGTATCCGCGCTGGCCCGCGTCCCGGTGACCGTGCGCTTCACGGCGGGGCCGTAGAGGCGGGGGCTGTATAGACTTCCGAAGTCTTCGGAGACTTCGGAAGTCTGACCTTCGAGCGCCTGCCCGTGTAGAGGCGTATGGCCATACGCCCCTACATGCCTCACCCCCTAAATTCCCCTCTCCAGCCGAGCTAGAGAGGGGGACTTTGACCGCTGGATGTGAGCGCGTTCTCCCTCCCTGGCTTGGCTGGGGAGGGGGTCAGGGGAAGGGGCCTTCTGCCGCACTAGCTTCCGAAGTTTCCGCAAACTTCGGAAGTCTGGCGTAGGGGCGCTGCTCTGTGTCACCTGTTGTAGGGGAGGGTCTGCAAATCCTCCCCTACGGACTCCCGCTCGACCCCCGCCCGGCGTAGTACGCCAGCAGCGCGTCGCGGATCATCGGCACACACTCGCTGGCATCCAGCCATTCGCCGGGGCCGACGTTCCACAGGTGGAACCCCCGCACGTAAGGGTCGTACTCAAGCTGGCGCGTGTACTGGATCACGTCGCGGGTGATCTGCTCGCAGGTGAAGGGGGCACGCCCGTCGCCCGGCCCCGCCTCGGTCAGGTAGACCGGCACGAGCAGGGCTTCGGGAAGGTATTGCAGCACCGACCCGAAGAGCAGTCGGTGCCGGAAACCCAGGTACAACCCGGACTCCGAGACGAGGGTGGACGGGTTGAGGCTATAAGCGTGCAGGGCGATGCCGTGCAGCCGCCCGGACGCACACGGGTTGTGCAGCGCGTAGTCGAACACGGGCAGCAGTTGAGCGAAGAGTTCGGGCGTGGGTTGCCCGGCACTGAACGAGAACAGCAGCAGACATTGGCCCTGCTGTCCGGCGATCTTCATCGCTTCCAGGGCGAAGGGCACCAGCCACTCCGCCGGGGGCAGGCATTCGTTCATGACCTCATAGTAGTCGGCGTTGACCCGCGCCCAGTAGGGGGCCAGGCCCGCCAGCCAGCTATGCGCCTCAGCGACCGGATCGCGGTTCGCGTTGGGGCAATCCGCCAGGGTGTCGCCCACCAGCAGCGAGCGGTAGACGGTGACCGTTTCCGGCGAAACTGCTTTGACGGCGGTAAGGGTCGCCTCTGTCCCCGTCGTCCCCTTGAGCGTGCCCAGCGGCCAGCCGATCGCCCGCAGCCGCCGTGCCAGGTCGAGGATCGGCTCCTGCTTCGCCCCGTCGAGCAGGTGCAGGCCCATCAGCGTGCGCGGGGCCAGGTCTGCGGGGGTGAAGACGACCTGCGGCGGGACGAACACGTACTGCACGGTGAGGTTGTCCAGGCGGTAACTGGCATTCAGGGAGGTCTCCGCGTCCAGCGCCGCCCCCGTGCTGAGGCGAAAGCGCAGGCGGATGATCTGCCCCCGGTAGTAGGTCAGGTCTACGGCGCGCGTCTCCCAGTCGGCGGCCAGGCCGATCTGCTGGTCAATCATGAACCAGGTGGTGCCCCCGTCCAGGCTCAGGTCAACGGCGACGAAATCGCTGGGAGGCAGCGTCCCCTGCTGGCGGAAGATCAACTGCGCGTTCAGTGCCCCGCTGAGGTTGAGAGCGTGGGCGTATTCCAGCGTGCTGTCGGCGTAGCGTGGCTCGCCGTCGGCCAGCCAGCCGCCGCCGTCGAATGCCGTCTCCTCGTCGAACGTCCACGTGCCCGCCGGCAGCCACTCAGCGGCGGTGTCGAACGTGTCCGCGAAAGGCAGTCCGACGACGGTGAGGCCCTCCGGTGGGGTAGGGGGCGGGGAAATCGCCGGGCCATCCTGGGCCGCCGCCGGAGGGCGCGCCGCGCCGCCCGGCCACAGCGCGGCGAGCAGAATGGTTAGTAGGATTAGCGGCGGGCGGCGGCTCATGGGGGCATTGTAGCACAGAACGGTCGTTAGTGATTGGGGGCGGGTTGTTGGTGGTTAGGTTATTGGTGATCGGTTCTCAGGTTTCGGTCCTATCCCCCGGCCCCTTCCCCCAGCCCGGCCTGGGTAAGGGGAGAGTGCTGTGCCAGCCGGTCAAAGTCCCCCTCTCTCGCTCGGCTGGAGAGGGGGATTTAGGGGGTGAGGTGCGGGCGCTCTCTGGCTGTCTTCCAGCGGCCGCCTGCCGGAATCCTTCCCCCCCTTTTTGTTCTTCTCCGCGTCCTCCGCGTCTCCGCGGTGACGCTCTCCCCGCCTGACGTTGCCCGGCCTGCTCGTTTCCGGTATGCTAAGCGCCGCTCGAAACTATATGAAACGCTGCGCGGAAAGGAGGAGGACACGTCATGAACGCTGCGAACAGGCGCGTTTCGCTGGTCGTCGCCGTGATCGTGCTGCTCCTGGTCGGCAGCGTGTCGCTCGCCGGGGCGGGAGCCGTCTCTGGCCCTGGCCGCGCAGCGCCGCGCGCCCAGCTTTCGCCGACGCCGGTGCAGCTTCAGTTCCCCACCGCCACCGAGACTCCCGGCCCGCCCACCGCCAGCCCCACACGCACGCCGACCTCGGCAGGGCGACCCGTCGCCGAGGCGCTGGCCGAGGGCACCAACGTCCGCGCCGGCCCCGACATCAGCGAGAATCGCGTCGGCCAGATTTATCCCGGCACAGCCTACGCCATCCTGGGCAGGCGCTTTCAGTGGTACTGGATCGAGTTCCCCGATTCGCCGAGCGGCACGGCCTGGGTGCACGAGAGCGTGGTGAGAGTCACTGGCGACACAGCGTTGATTCAGGAGGTCGAGCTAGAGAGCGTCCCCACCATTGACCCGGCGTTCCTGGCCGCGCAGCAGACCGCCGACGCCATCACCGCCACGCCGGGCGCGGCGGCCACGCTGACCGCCCAGGCGCAGATCACCCCCACAGGTATCTTCACACCGGAGCCGGGCGCGGGGCCGACGCTTGCGCCGGGCCAGCCATTGCCGACGTTTACCTTCCCTCCGTACACGGTCACGCCGGTCATCATCCCGCGCACCAACCCCACGCCGACCGCCGACACCGGCTTGCCCCCTCTCGTCCCCATTCTGGCGCTGGGCGCGCTGGGGCTGGTGGGCTTGCTGGTCTCAATCTTGCGGCGTCTGTAAGGCGACCGCCCCGCCGGTCGCCTGGGCGTTAGCACGGCGGGCGTCCACATCGCGGGCGGCCATCACCAGCACGGCGACGGCCAGCAGTGCTAGCGGCAGCCACTCCCCGGCGCGGACAGTGCGCCCGTTGCCCGGCGGCTGTGCCGGGGAGTGCTCTGCCCGGAAGCGGATCACTTGCAGGCAGACCGCCGCCCCCAGCGTGCCAGCCACGACGACCGTCAGCCACTTGGGATGCCAGTAGTCCAGGCCGCCGAACTCGCGCAGCAGGTCGGCGCGCCAGGCGAACGAGGCGTAAGCGTACACCGCATAAGCGACGACACCCGGCCAGGGTGAGCGCGTCAGCGCCACGAGCAGCGCCGCGACCAGCGCGATCAGCGTGTAGCCGGGCCAGGAAGCCAGACCCCAGGGCATGGCCGGCGCGACGTTCTGCACCGCCGAGAGCGCCAGCAGTGACCCGCCAGCGACGCCGGCGATCACAACCGCCCGGCGCGGCCCCGTGCGCGCTTCGATCTCCGGCTGGAACAACCCCCACAGCAGCCACCCCTGGGCCAGCGGCAGCAGCACCACCGCCCACAGGGTGCCCAGTTCGTAGCTCAGCGGGCCGAGGTCGAGGCCCAGCAGCCGGTCGTCCAGGGCAGTGATCGGCGTGGGCAGCGCCAACGGCCCCACCTGGTGGTTCAAGATGTAATTCGTCCAGTCCATCAGCCACCAGGCCGCCGCCCACAGGCACAGCGCCGTCACCCCGGCCAGGGCGAGCGTCGCCGGGTCAGGGAGCGGGGCGCGCGCCGCGCACGTGTCACGCTGCCTCCAGCGCGGCACAGCCAGGCCCGCCGCCGCCGTCAGCAGGCCGCTCGCCGCGTAACGCAGCGTCAGCCCGCCGCAGTTCGCGCACACCGCTTGCAGCGCGTACAGTCCGCCGCCCAGCAGGGCCACCGCCCACGCCGCCAGGTTCGCCCCGCGTATTTTCATGATCGCCGCCCTCCAGGTGATTGGTGGTTGGTTGTTGGTGAAATGCCCCGATCATAGTGCAATATGTTCCTACACGCCTCACCCCCTAAATCCCCCTCTCCAGCTAAGCTAGAGAGGGGGACTTCGACCGGCTGGCGCGGCATTTCCTCCTCCCTGGCTTGGTCGGGGAGGAGACCAGAGGGAAGGACGTTGCGCAGCAAGAGACTTCCGAGGTTTTTCGGAAACTTCGGAAGTCTGGTGTTGGGTAGGGCGCAGCAGCGCAGCGCCCCTCTGATCACCGAAAACTGAGAACCGATCCCCAACCACCAACCACCAGCAACCAACCACTTGATCTGACAACCGCCCCGCCATCGGCTATTATCGTAGCCGGTGCCCAACTCGCAGCGGGGGGAGCAAGCCGGTGTTCAACGCGCAGCGCGTGTCGGTGGTGATGCCTGTCTACAACGAAGAGAGCGTGATCGGCGACATCCTGGATCAGGTGGCCGCCCAACCGCTGGTAGATGAGATCATCGTTGTGGACGACGGCTCGACCGATGGCACGACAGCCGTTGTCCGGGCGCACCCCGCCGCCCGCCTGGTGGCCCACCCCTACAACATCGGCAATGGCGCAGCGGTGAAGTCTGGCATCCGTGCCGCCAGCGGCGACATCATCCTGCTGATGGACGCCGACGGCCAGCACCCCCCGGCGGAGATTCCGAACCTGCTGCAACACATGGATCGCTACGATATGGTCGTCGGGGCGCGCAGCGCCGGCACGCAGGCCCGCCGGCACCGCACCATCGCCAACCGCCTGTTCAACGCCTACGCCTCGTACATCGTCGGCTACCCGGTGCCCGATCTGACCTCCGGCTTTCGCGCCGTGCGCGCGCCCGTCGCCCGCAGCTTTCTGTATCTGCTGCCCAACGGCTTCTCGTACCCCACCACGCTGACGATCTGCCTGTTCCGCGCTGGCTACGCGGTGCATTACCAGCCGTTCGCGTCGCCGGCGCGCACGGGCAGTAGCAAGATTCGCCCGCTGCGCGACGGACTGCGCTTCTTGCTGACGCTGACCCGGCTGGCCACGCTGTTCGTCCCGCTTAAGATATTCCTGCCGATCAGCCTGCTCTTTCTGCTGGCGGGCGGGACGTACACCCTCGGCAGGCTGGCCCTGGTTCACCGTTTCAGCGGCTTCGGCGGGCTGGCGATCAGCATCGGCGTCGTCCTGTTTATGCTGGGGCTGATCTCCGAGCAGATCGCCCTGCTGCGCTACATCAACAGCGACCGCTGACCATGCGCATTCTGGTGGACATCACCCACCCCATGCACGCGCACTTCTTCCGCCATGCCCTCGCCCGCTGGCAGCGCGAAGGGCACGCGCTGTGCCTCACCAGCCGCAACAAAGACCTCACCTGGGCGCTGCTGGACGAGTTCGGGCTGGAGCATGTCCGCGTTGGCCGCCGGGCGCGGCGCGGCGTCACCGGGCTGGCCGTCGAACTGATCGAACGCGCCTGGGGGCTGCGCCGCGTGGCGCGGCGCTTCCGCCCGGATGTCGCCGCCGCCGAAGCGGGGACGTTCCTCGTCTATGGTTGCCTGCCGGAGCGCGTGCCGGTCGTCGTCTTCTCCGACACGGAGCACGCCCGCGTCGCCAACGCGATCACTTACCCGCTGGCCCGCGCCGTGATCACCCCGCGCGCCTACGAGAAAGCGGCGGGGAGACGGCACATTCGCTACGACGGCTACCAGCAACTCGCCTACACCCACCCGGCCTATTTCACGCCCGATCCGGCGGCGCTGGAAGCAGAGGGGCTGCGCCCCGGTGAGCCGTTCGTCATCGTGCGCCTGGTCAACTGGGGGGCCAGCCACGATGTGGGAGATTACGGTGTGCGCGACCTGCGGGCGGTGATCGCGGCGCTGGCCCCCTTCGGGCGAGTCATTCTCAGCGCCGAGAGGCCGCTGCCGCCCGATCTGCAGGCGCTGGTGTTGCGCGGTCCGCGCCGCAATATGCTGCACCTGCAGGCGTTCGCCCGGCTGTTCTTCGGCGAAAGCGCGACGATGGCCGCCGAGTGCGCCATGCTGGGCACGCCGGCGATCTTCCTGTCCACCTCGCGGCGCGGCTACATCGCCGAGCTTGAGCGGCGCTACGACATGGTGTACGCTTTCCACGATCCGCAGACCGGCCAGGCGGACGCCCTGGCGAAGGCGCGGGCGCTGCTGGCCGACCCCGACACCCCCGCCCGCTGGCAGACCAAACGCCAGCACATGCTCGCCGAACTGATTGACGTGAGCGACTTCATCGCGCGCACCGTCCCCCAGTACGCGCGCGGCCAGCAGGGGGGAACATGAACGCTGCGGCTAACGCCCCGGTCTTCGTCGTGGGTTACATGCATTCGGGCACGACTCTGCTGCACAACATCCTGGCCGCGCACCCCGCCCTCTTCGCCGCCGCCGATGAGACGCGCTACTTCGCCTATCTGCCGTTCCTCAGCGGGCTGTACCCCGACCTGGGCGATGACGGCGTGCTGGACGACCTGGCCCTGCTGCTGGCCGACCTGATCCAGCGCGGCCAGCCGGCCCGCCTGCGCAGCCTGCCCCGCCGCTGGCGTCCAGAGCCGGAGGATGCCGCGCTGTCCGCCGCGGACCTGGCCGCGATCCGCGCGGCGGCCCAGCCGCGCACCTATGGCGTGGTGTTCCGCGCGGTGTTCGATCACCTGGCCGCGCGCGCGGGCAAGACGCGCTGGCTGGAGAAGACGCCGCAGCACGTCTTCCTGATAGACGAGATTCTGCGCAGCATCCCGGACGCGCGCTTTGTGGAGATCGTGCGCGACCCGCGCGACAACCTGGCCTCCAAAAAGAAGCGCAAGCAGGCCATCCGCACTGCCACGCACTTCGACCCGGCGGAGCAACGCATCCGCACCCTGGAGCGCGTCTACGACCCGTTCTGGGACGCGCTGGAATGGCGGCTGGCCGTGCGCGCCGGGCAGGACGCGCGCCGCGCGCACCCCGACCGGCTGCACAGCCTGCGCTATGAAGACCTGGTTGCCCAGCCGGAGCCGACCGTGCAGGCGGTGTGCGCCTTCCTGGGGCTGGACTTCGCGCCAGAGATGCTCGACGTGCGCTGGTGGAACGCCGCCGAAGGGGATCGCAGCGAGCGCAAGGGCATCGTCGCCGACGCGCTCGGTCGCTGGGCGCAAACGCTGACGCCTGCTGAAGTGACGCTGGCGCAGCGCGTGGCCGGCGGCCCGTTCCGGCGGGCGGGGTACACCCCCGCGCCCACGCCGCTCCGCGCCTGGCTGGGAATGCCCTGGCTGCTGCTGTGGGCGGGGGCCGGGCTGGTCGAGCGGCTGGTGCGGCGCTGGCAGCTAGGCGGGTCGCGCTTCCTGCTCAATACGCTGGTGAATTACGGCAAGGCGCTGCGCAAGTTGATCAGGTAGCAGCCAGCGAGAAGAGACTTCCGAAGTCTCCGAAGACTTCGGAAGTCTGGCGTTGGCGCGCCCGCACTCGGCGTAGGGGCGCTGCTCTACAGCCTCACCCCCTAAATCCCCCTCTCCATCACATGGAGAGGGGGACTTTGACCGCTGGTTGGGGCGTTTTCCCCCTCCCTGGCTTGGCCG
>CAYNHD010000013.1:0-22958 GCA_964396775.1 uncultured Thermoflexus sp.
CCGCCCCATGCCATGTCGAACCCATACCCGTGCATACCAGCCAGTCTCCTTTCAGAAGCCGTTTGAGAACCTCACCCCCCAGCCCCCTCTCCGTTTACGGAGAGGGGGAGTAAGCGTGCGGTTAAGTCCCCTCTCCGCGTGTGGAGAGGGGTTTCAGAGGTGAGGTAGATCGCCGATCAGGGGTTTTCAAATCGCCTCCAGGCGGGCCGGTGTGTCGGATGGGTGTGCAGCGGAGCGGAAAAAGGGGGTGATCCGCCGTGTCACTGGTTGCTGACGAAGAGGGCGTTGGCGTCGTTGGGCGCTGGCGTGCGTTGGAACCGAACGCGGTGCGATTCTCCCGCGCACCCCATTGGCTCGACCGGCAATCTTTTGTAGCGCAGACGAGGACACCATGACCGCAGAAATGCCCAAGACGTTTGATTTCGCCGAGGCCGAGCCTCGGCTCTACCGCTGGTGGGAGGAGAACGGCTGGTTTAAGCCGGAGGTGCACCCCGACGCTGAGCCGTTCGTGATCAGCATCCCGCCGCCCAACGTGACCGGCGCGCTGCACAACGGTCACGCCATGTTTGTCAGCCTGGAAGACCTGATGATCCGCTACGAGCGGATGCGCGGGCGGGCGGCGCTGTGGGTGCCCGGCTCCGACCACGCGGGCATCGCCACGCAGCTTCAGGTCGAGAAGATGCTGCGCGAGGAAGGCACCAGCCGCGAGGAAGTGGGCCGCGAGGAGTTCCTGCGCCGCACGTGGGAATGGAAGCACAAGTACGGCGGACGGATCACCGAGCAACTGCGGCGGCTGGGGGCAAGCTGCGACTGGGATCGCGAGCGTTTCACGCTCGATGAAGGGCTTTCACGCGCGGTGCGCGAAGCGTTCGTCACGCTGTGGGAGCAGGGGCTGATCTATCGCGGGCAGCGCCTGATCAACTGGTCGCCGGGCCTGCAAACTGCCGTCAGCGACCTGGAGGTGGAGCGCCAGGAAGAGCAGGGGCACCTGTACTACTTCAACTACCCGCTGGAAGGCGGCGGCAGCATCCCGGTGGCGACCACGCGCCCGGAGACGATCCTGGGCGATACGGCGGTGGCCGTGCACCCCGACGACGACCGCTACCGGCACTTCATCGGGCGGCGGGCGCTGGTGCCCATGCTCAACCGGCCCATCCCGGTCATCGCCGACGAGTATGTGGATCGTGCGTTCGGCACTGGCGCGCTGAAGATCACGCCCGGCCACGACCCGGCGGACTACGAGATCGGCCTGCGGCACGGCCTGGAACTGGTCAACATCATGAACAAGGACGCGACGCTCAACGAGAACGCCGGCCCGTATGCCGGGCTGGATCGTTTCGTGGCGCGCCAAAAGCTGTGGGCTGATATGGAACGGGCGGGGATGACCCTGCGCGTGGAACCTCACCGGCACGCTGTGCCGCGCGCGCAGCGCGGCGGCGAAGTGATCGAGCCGCTGGTGAGCGCCCAATGGTTTGTGAAGATTCAGCCGCTGGCCGAAAAAGCGATTGAAGCCGTGCGCGACGGACGGATCACCATCGTGCCGGCGCACTTCGAGCGTGTGTACTTCAACTGGATGGAGAATATCGAAGACTGGTGCATCAGCCGCCAGTTGTGGTGGGGGCACCGCATCCCGGCCTGGTACTGCGCCGACTGCGGCGAGATCACGGTGGCCCGCGAAGACCCACCAGCCTGCGCGCACTGCGGCAGTGCCAGAATCGAGCAAGACCCGGACGTGCTGGATACGTGGTTCAGCAGCGGGCTTTGGCCGTTCAGCACGCTCGGCTGGCCGGATGACACGCCCGACCTGCGCCGCTACTACCCGACCGACATCATGGAGACGGCCTACGACATCCTGTTCTTCTGGGTGGCGCGCATGATCATGATGGGGTTGTGGTTCACGGGCGACATTCCCTTCCACACGGTCTACCTGCACGGGCTGGTCAGAACCGAAGGCGGCAAGAAAATGAGCAAGTCCCACGGCAACGTGGAAGACCCGCTCGACATTGTGGCCAAGTATGGCACGGACGCTTTGCGCTTCACGCTGCTGACCGGCAGCGCGCCGGGCAACGACATGAACCTGTCCGAGAGCCGCATTGAATATCACCGCAACTTCGGCAATAAGCTGTGGCAGATGTCGCGCTTCGTGTGGTCGAACCTCGAAGGGTACTCACCGCGCCCAGAGCCACAGCAGGCCGGGCTGGACCTGCCCAGCCGCTGGATTCTCAGCCGGCTCAGCGGCCTGGTGAGCAGCGTTCAGCGTCTGTTCGATGCGTATCAGTACGGGGAGGCGGGGCGGCAGGTGCTCGACTTCCTGTGGAGCGAGTTCGCCGACTGGTATGTGGAGATCAGCAAGAACGCCCTGTACGGCGGCGACGCGGCACGGCGCGAGCAGACGCTCGATGTGCTGGTCTACGTCCTCAACACTGGACTGCGGCTGTTGCATCCGTACATGCCCTACATCACCGAGGAGATTTGGGGCTACCTGCCCACCGGCGAAGGCCCGTTGATCCTCGCCCGGTGGCCTGCTGCCAATCCCGCTCTGCTGGACGCCGAAGCAGAGGGACAGTTCGCCATCCTGATGGACCTGGTGCGCGGCATCCGCAACGCGCGGGCCGAGTACAAGGTCGAGCCGGCGCAGCGCATCAGCGCCCTGATTGACGCAGGGGGCCAGCGGGCGCTGATCGAGGCGCATACCGACCTCTTCGCGCGGCTGTGCAATGTGGATCGCGTGACGTTGCTCGACTCCGGGGCGAACGCGCCCGGCCAGGCAGCGACCGTCGTGGCGGCGGATGTGACCGTGTACCTGCCGCTGGCTGACCTGATAGACCTGGACGCTGAGCGCGAGCGGCTGCGGCGGGAACTGGCGAACCTCGACCAGCAGATCGCGCGCACGACGGCGCTGCTGGACAACGAGAGCTTCGTCGGCAAGGCCAGGCCGGAGGTCGTGCAGCGCGAGCGCGACAAGCTGGAGGCGCTGGCGGCCAGCCGCCGCGCGGTCGAAGAACGGTTGGGGGCGCTGGAGGCCTGAAAGCCTGGGCGACGCCGGCTTACCAGCACAGCGCGGGTATCTCTGCACAGCGGGGAGATGCCCGCGCTTCTTTGTGGCTGGCCGCTGTCGCGCTTATGACTCAGGTGGGCGCTGAGACTTGAGCAGGAACAGCGCACGGCCCGCGCGCTTCGCTTCGCGGCGCACCTGCGCGTCGGGGTCGTTGAAATAGAGCGTTTCGAGGGCGGGAAGCGCCTCCGTGGCCTGGAGCTGTACAAGCTCAGCAATGGAGCGCAGTCGTATCTCCGGGTTTTTGTCTTCCAGGCGGGCCAGGTGATAGGCGATCAAGCGGTCGTTGGTGCTCACGGCGCTCATCCTCGTCGCGTGGCGCAATCCTGCGCCCGGCAGGGCCAGCGCACCGCCGGGCCGGGTACCAGTATAGCAGGGGGCGCGCGTCCGCACCAAACGGGTGAGGGATGCGTGCACATGCCCACCAGGTGACCGCCGAAGTTCTAGCGCGACTCTGATACGCTGCGATTGGATGATTGAGGGAGTGCCCTGTATAATTGAGGTTGTGTTTTGGCTACGTTGCTGGGAGCAAGCGATTTTGAGGATCACGCTGTACGAGCATGAAGAGGTTTGGCGCGAGCATCGGGCGGAGTGGAACGAACTACTGGCGGACAGCGCAGCCAACCAGATTTTCTTGACGAGCGAATGGCAAAGCACCTGGTGGGAGGCGTACCATCCGGGCCAGTTGTGCGTGCTCGTCGTGCGCGATGACGCGGGGCGCTGGGTGGGCATCGCACCCTGGTTCATTGACGCGAGTCCTGATGGTCTTCGGACGGTGCGCACGGTCGGCTGTGTGGACGTGACCGACTATCTAGACATTGTGGCCCGGCGCGGGCACGAGATGACCGTCTTCGAGGCTCTGGCGGGCTGGGTGGCGGGGCACACGGATGCCTTCGATGAGATCATGCTGTGCAACATCCCGGAGGCCTCGCTCGCGCTCAAGGAGATGCCCCAGGCGGTTGAGGCGCACGGATTGGTGAGCACGGTGCGCCTGCAGGAAGTCTGCCCGATCGTCAGGCTGCCAGAGACCTTCGCCGACTACGTAAACAGCCTGGACAAGAAGAACCGGCACGAGTTACGTCGTAAGCTGCGCCGGGCGGCTGATGAGGCGGAGTGGTATATCGTCGGGCCGGAGCACGATCTGGGCGCAGAACTGGCACACTTCATGACGCTGATGGCGGCCAGCAGCGAGCAGAAGGCGGCGTTCCTGGCAGACGCCAGGAACCGGCGGTTCTTCGAGCTGATGGTGCCGCTGATGGCCGAGCGCGGCTGGCTACAGCTTGCTTTTCTGACGGTGGGGGGCGAACGCGCGGCGGCGTACCTCAATTTCGCCTACAACCAGCGGGTGCTGGTGTATAACTCCGGGCTGGCACCAAGCGCCTATGGCCATCTCAGCCCAGGGATCGTGCTGCTGGGCCATCTGATTGAGCACGCCATTGAGCAGGGCTTCCACACGTTCGACTTTCTGCGCGGTGACGAGCCGTACAAGTACGACATGGGCGGGCGCGACACCGGCGTGTACCAACTGATGATCACCGCGCCCGGCAGCGAAATGGAGCCAGAGGCAGCGGTGGGCGCAAGTGGCCCATCCTACCCGCCGTAGGAACTGACAGTGTTGATCGTCTCGGCGCTGATGTAAGGCTTCTTCTCTTCGAGATTGAGCAGCGCCTCGTCCTCGCTGAGGGCGGTTTGTCCCTGGTGATAGAGGACATTGTTGAAAGCGTCAAAGCGGTAGCGACGGTTCACCCAGCCGTAGTAGGGATGGTAGAAGACGACGTTGAACTGGAGTGCGTCATCCTTGAGCAGGGGAGTCTCGCTGACCAACCACACGGGCGCGTACTGCTGCAGGTGAGGGATCGCTTTGGCGTCGCGTAGCTCGCGCATACGCTGGATGCGCTCATCAGAATTATTCATCAGCAACCTCGCTTGACGGTGTGTCCCCCGATAGTGACCCCTATTGTACTCAACAGGCGGCGGATAGGGTAGTCGCGGCGCACAAAAACGCACCTGCCTTTGTGACAGGTGCGCGGCATTCCCCCAGGAGTAGATGGCTTGGCGGGTCAGTGCGCGGCACTCGCTGGCCCGCGCTGTTCAGTTTCCGCCAGTGAGATAACCCGGTTGCCAGCAATCTTGAGCTGGACACCCGGCTGGACGAGAAGCCCTGGGTTGGTGATGACGCGCACAATGCGGCGCTCGACACTGACATCGGCCCACCCGCGCCCGACACGAATAACGCGACCGATCTGCTCGTGTGCCGTCTGCATGGTCACTCTTCTCCTCTCGGCATATGTCATACCCTAATACTTGATCCCCTGGGCGGTAAACGGAGTTGACGGGCAGTGGCAAGATCGGCGATCCGGTGCGCAGCCGAACCCTTCGCTAACCTTATTGAAACATTATAGCACAGTCCGAGTCAAGTCGAGTTTCTGTGGTGTGCGCACAAAGAGCGTCCGTGACTGGCCTGGGTGCGTGCAAAATCTGTCAGGTACTGTGCCGCGCCCTGCTGTGTGCCTGATGCGCCCTGAAGATCATGATCGGCAGCCGCTTGTAGGGGGGCAAACTCGCCCCTACTACTGCCTCACCCCCAGCCTCGCTGCGCTCGGCTTGCCCCCTCTCCATTTGAATGGAGAGGGGGCGGCGAGGCCCGCATCAGCGGGCTGAGCGGGGGTGAGGCTCGCCGGCGGCGTCAGGCGAGTCACTGGTAATCTATGCACACGCCCCTCGCCTCTGCGTTTCGCCCAGGGGTGCGTCCCTCTGTATAATGTGGGCGGGAGCCTGCCGGGCAGGTGCGAGCGCAGCCACAAGGGGAGCCATGAGCGAATCCTCCAATTTTGACCACACTGTGTATCTTTCGCCGTTCACCTGGCGCTACGGCTCAGAGGCCATGCGGCGCGTGTGGAGCCTGCTGTACCAGCGGCGGCTGTGGCGGCGGGTGTGGGTGGCGCTGGCCGAGGCTCAGGCGGAACTGGGCATCGTGTCGCCGGAGGCGGCGGCAGACCTGGCGGCGCACGCCGAGGACGTTGATCTGGCGCGAGCACGGGCGATTGAGGCGCAGGTGCGCCACGACCTGGTGGCCGAACTGCGCGCGTTCGCAGAGCAATGTCCGCTGGGCGGGGGCATTTTGCACCTGGGCGCGACGAGCGCGGACATCCAGGACAATGCCGACGCACTGCGGCTTGGTGCGGCACTTGACCTGGTGATTGAGAAACTCGCGCACCTGCTGGAGACGCTGGCGGGGGCCATCGAGCGGTGGGCGGACACGATCTGCATGGGTTACACGCACATCCAGCCGGCGGAGCCAACGACTGTGGGCTACCGGCTGGCGCAGTACGCCCAGGACTTGCTGACCGACTGGGAAGAACTGCGCCGCGTCCGGGCGGGTCTGCGCGGCAAGGGCATCAAGGGGGCGGTGGGCACGGGCGCGTCGTATGCCGAACTGCTGCGCGGGTCGGGGCACGCGGTGGCCGACCTGGAGGAGCGGGTGATGGCCCGCCTGGGGCTGGCCGCCTTCCCGGTTGCCACGCAGACCTACCCGCGCAAGCAGGACTGGCTGGTGCTCAATGCGCTGGCAGGACTGGCAGGCAGCCTGCACAAGCTGATGCTCGATCTGCGCATCCTGCAATCTCCAGCGGTGGGCGAATGGGCGGAGTCGTTCGGTGAGAAGCAGGTCGGCTCGTCGGCCATGCCCTTCAAGCGCAACCCGATCACGGCGGAGAAGGTTGACAGCCTGGCGCGCTGGGTGGCGGCCCTGCCGCGCGTGGCGTGGGACAACGCGGCGCTGGCGGTGCTGGAACGGACGCTCGACGACTCGGCCAACCGGCGCGTGATGCTGGCGGAAGCGTTCCTGGCTGTGGACGAGATCGTGGAGGCGAGCGCCAGCGTGCTGGGCGACCTGTGTCTGTTCCCGGACGTGATCGCGCGCAATCTCGCGGCCTTTGGCGCGTTCGCCGCCGTCGAGCGCGTGCTGATGGCGCTGGTGAGCGCGGGCGCTGACCGCCAGGAGATGCACGAGCGACTGCGGCAGCATAGCCTGGCAGCCTGGGCGGAGATGAGCCGGACGGGGCGCAACCCTTTGTGCGAAATGCTGGGCCAGGACGAGGCGATCACGCGGTATATTGGAGCGGCGCGTATTGGCGAGTTGATGGATGTCTCTCCGCACATCGGCGACGCGCCGCAGCGGGCGCGCCGCCTGGCGCAGGTGATCCGCGCGCAGTTGGAGCAGCGCGGGCGCAGCGCAGGGGAATGATCCGGTTCGCTGCACCAAAGAGGAACAAGAGGCTCATGCCACGAGCACTGATCAGCGTTTACGACAAGACGGGCCTGGTGGACTTCGCGCGAGGGCTGGCCGAACTGGGCTGGGACGTGGTAGCCAGTGGAGGCACCGCGCGGGCGCTGGAAATCGCCGGCGTGCCCACGACACCGGTGGAACGGGTGACGCAGGCCCCAGAGATGCTGGCCGGGCGGGTCAAGACGCTGCACCCCGCCCTCCATGCGGGGATTCTGGCGCGGGACACAGCAGAAGACATGGAGGTGCTGCGCCGGCACGGTTACGCCCCCATTGACCTGGTGGTGTGCAGCCTGTACCCCTTCCAGCGCACTGTTGCCCAGCACGGGATCGCGCTGGAAGATGCCATCGAGCAAATTGACATTGGCGGCGTGGCGCTCGTGCGCGCGGCGGCGAAGAACTTCGCGCGGGTGGCGGTGATCACCGATCCGGCGGATTACACGAGTGTGCTGGCGATGCTGCGCGAGACCGGGCGCGTGAGCGAGCCGATGCGCCGATGGCTGGCGGTCAAGGCGTTCCGCCTGACGCGCGACTACGACACGGCGATTCACGCTTACCTGGCGCGCGAGCTTGGCCCCGCAGAGAGCGAGCCGCTGCCCGACGTGCTCTCGCTGGGGTTGACGCGCATCCAGGAGCTGCGCTACGGCGAGAACGCTCACCAGCGGGCAGGACTGTACGCAGCGGAGCCGGACGGCTCACCTCTGGGGGGCGAGGTGCTCGGTGGCAAGGCGTTGTCGTACAACAACCTGCTAGACCTGGATTCGGCGTGGCAGGCGGTGACTATGTTCGATGATCCGGCGGTCGTCATCGTCAAGCACCTGACGCCGACGGGCATCGCCACGGCTGAGACGGTCGCCGAGGCGTTTCCGCTGGCCCTGGAGTCCGATCCGGTGTCGGCGTTTGGCGGGGTGCTGGCGGTCAATCGCGCGGTGGACGAGGCGTTCGTGCAGGCGCTGGGATCGCTGTTTGTGGAAGCCATTGCCGCGCCCGATTTCACGCCGGTGACCCAACAACTGTTGGCAGAAGGCCGGCGCAATTGCCGGTTGGTGCGCATCCCGGAGCAGGGGCCGGGGCCGCGCCTGGAGATGCGCAGCGTCACTGGCGGCGTGCTGATTCAGGAGATCGATCAGGGAGACCCGCCCGACACAACGTGGCAGGTTGTCTCGGCGCGCCGCCCCACACCGGACGAGTTGCAGGCGATGCACTTCGCCTGGAAGGCGGTGCAGCACGTCAAGAGCAACGCCATCGTGCTGGCGACAGACTCAGCCACAGTAGGGATCGGCGGCGGGCTGCCCAGCCGGGTGGACGCGACTCGGCTGGCCGTGATCAAGGCGGGCGCGCGGGCGCGCGGCGCGGCGCTGGCCTCCGATGCTTTCTTCCCATTCCCGGACGCTGTGCAGATCGCTGCTGAGGCAGGAGTGGCCTGCATCGTGCAGCCGGGTGGATCGGTGCGCGATCAGGAGGTCGTTGACGCGGTGAACACGGCGGGCATGGCCATGGTGTTCACAGGCGTGCGCCATTTCCGCCACTGATGGCTGCGAAGAGGGGGAAAGATGGGGCGCAGCGAGGCCAGGGGGAGGGGCATTCTGCCCATACCACGCACCCGGAAGCCTCCACTTGACGCGCATGGGGCGGGTGGCCCTATGTCCCAGGGCACAGCGGAGCAGCGGGTGACACAGAGCAGCGCCCCTGCTTGCTTGAAAGTTCTGCCTGTGCACCCCATATGGACGATTTGCTGGCACACGAAGCCCAAGATGTGGTATTGTAAGAAAAGGGGCGGTGTATCCTGGCATTCACGGGTGCAACAAGAGACTGTGCTGGCGAATGTGAAAACTGACACACGCCGGGCGGGGCAATAACTTGTCTCCTGGCGCAGATAGTGCCATAATAGGGGGCATTAAAGTGCATTATGTACAGTATCCAGGTGTTTTCACAAGTCAGTGAACATATGGGAGGAACCCCGTGGCGAGTGTGACCTATCGCAATGTGACGAAGCGTTGGGGCGATGTTGAGGCCGTCAAAGACCTCAATATCGAAATCCCTGACGGTGAGTTCCTGGTATTCGTTGGGCCGTCCGGCTGTGGCAAGTCAACGAGTTTGCGTATGCTGGCTGGCTTGGAGGAGATCACCGAGGGCGAGATCTTGATCGGGGACCGCGTTGTCAACAATGTCGCGCCCAAAGATCGCGATATCGCCATGGTGTTCCAGAGCTATGCCCTGTACCCGCACATGACGGTGTACGACAACATGGCCTTCGGCCTGCGGCTGCGCCGCACGCCCAAGCAGGTCATTGACGAGCGTGTGCGCCAGACAGCGGCCAGCCTGGGCATCGAGCAACTCCTCGACCGCCGTCCGCGCCAGTTGTCGGGTGGGCAGCGCCAGCGTGTGGCTGTGGGCCGCGCCATCGTGCGTGAGCCAGCGGTCTTCTTGCTGGACGAGCCGCTCTCCAACCTGGACGCCAAGCTGCGCGTTGAAGCGCGCACGTTCATCAGCAAGTTGCACCAGCGGCTGGGTACCACCTTCATCTACGTGACGCACGACCAGGTGGAAGCGATGACCATGGGCGAGCGCATCGCGGTGCTGAATGCGGGGCGTCTGATGCAGATTGACACGCCGACCGCTCTGTACGACCACCCGGATAACGTGTTCGTGGCCGGCTTCATTGGCAGCCCGTCCATGAACTTCTTCGACAACAGCAAGCTGATCGAGCAGAACGGCAAGATGGTGGTGGACACGGGCTACTTCCAGGTGGAGGTGCCCAAAGAGCGGTACGAGCTATACCGGCCCCACCTCGGCAAGCAGGTCGTCTTCGGCATCCGCCCTGAGAACATTGCACACCCGGACTATGCCCCGCCGGGCATCATTCCGTCACTCGTCCAGGCGAACATTGACGTGGTGGAAGAGATGGGCCACGAGAAGATCGTTTATCTGGAAGAGGGCGGCAAGTCGTTCCTGGCGCGTATGGACCCGCGCGCGGACGTGCATGTGGGCCAGCGTACTGGTGCCGTGCTGAACATGGCGGTGATGCACCTGTTCGACGCCGAGACTGAGCGGGCGCTCCAGTAATTTCGATCAACTGGCAGTCTCCAATTGAGTTGAGTCTCAGAGACCGTCTGTGGGCACTGACAGACGGTCTCTTGTTGTATGCTGCGTACCAGGCCGGTGGCGGCTTCCACTGTCGCCAGCGCGCGAGTCGGCGTAAACTACACGCATCTTGATATTCCGCCCATGTAGCAAGCTGCTTATCGCTCTTTTCGCCGCGCGCAGCCGGGGCAGACTGCACTGGGGAGCAGGTGATGGCTGGCGAGACCTTGAGAGGGTGGCGGGTCGTGTGGCACGCGGCTCAAGCTGTGCCACTGCTGCCTGTGGTGGGCCTCTACCTCATTGTGCGCGGGCAGTGGCTATGGTTTGAACACCTGGACACCGTGCGTCCAGGTGGCGTTCCCGTGTTGCTTGGCATCGGGCTGCTGCTGATCAGTATGCGCAAGGGAGCGCCCGGCCTGACAGCATTCCCCCTATTCAGGGAAGGGATACAGGCTGGCTGGCGGTTGGGGTGGCGGGTGCTGCTGGCTGTGCTGGGGCTGGCAGTGTGCGTCTATACGGGATTGCGCGCGGTTGAGGAGACGCTGAACGCCTGGAGTCTGCTGGCGATGTGGGCCGGGGGCATCGCGCTGACCATGGCCGGCTGCGTGCCCTGGCAAGCAGTGCGTGCCTGGGGAGCGATGGTGCGCGCAAGCTGGCGCGACGAGCGCCGGACATGGGTGCTGATCGGGCTGCTGTTCCTAGTGAGCCTGGCCGCCCGGACGATTGACCTGGAGACGGTGCCTTACATTATGTCCAGCGACGACGCGCAGTTCGCTCAGGAAGCGGTGCACCTGAAAGATGAGCGCGGCTGGAGCTACAATCCATTCCACATGGGGATGTGGCACCATCCGCGTATCGTGCACACGCTGATGGCGGTGAGCATTGAGGCGCTGGGGCAGACGGCAGCGGCAGCCCGTCTTCCCTGGGCGGTCTTCGGCGCGCTGACCGTGCCGGCCACCTATCTGCTGGCGCGGCGTCTGTTTGACGGGCGCGTGGGGTGGTGCGCCGCGCTGATCGTGGCGACGCTGCCGGTGCATTTGCTGTTCAGCCGCACGGCGATGGACATGACCGGGGACGGGCTGTTCATGGCGCTGACGTTCGCGTTTCTGGCGCGGGCGCTGCGCGAGAATGACCCGTTGGAGGCGGCGTTGGCCGGCCTGTGTTTGGGACTGTCGCAGTACTTCT
This sequence comes from uncultured Thermoflexus sp., assembly GCA_964396775.1. Taxonomy (GTDB): domain Bacteria; phylum Chloroflexota; class Anaerolineae; order Aggregatilineales; family Aggregatilineaceae; genus UBA2029. The sequence continues at coordinate 11,610 of CAYNHD010000013.1, forward strand.
ACTTCGCGGGGCGGATTGCGGCGCTGGTGGTGCTCGGCTGGCTGCTGGTTTACGCGCTGCACAACTGGCGCGGCATGTGGCAGCGGTGGGGCGTCGTCCTGACGCTGGCGATTGTCGCGGCAGGCGTGGTGTTTCCCAACCTGTATGCGGCGTATGACGACAAGGAGCGCCCGCTGAATCCACGCCTGGCCCACGTCAGTATCTGGGCGACTGGCAACCTTGAAGCGGCGGTTGACCAGGGAGTGCTGAAGGAATACCTGGTGGATCAGTCGCAACGTGCGTTCCTGGGCTATGTGCACTTCCAGGACGAGAGCGACGTGTATGGCCGCTACCACCCGCTGCTGGGCTGGTATGCGGGCGTCCCTTTTCTGGTTGGCGTGGCGGTCGTGGTGCGGATGGGGTGCGATCCACGCTTTCTGCTGCTGGCAGGGTGGATTCTGGGCACTGCGTTCCTGGGCGGATTTCTGCTGGTAGACCCGCCGCACTTCCCGCGCTACATCAACGCGATTCCGGCGCTGGCAGCCGTGGCAGGGCTGGGCATGGTGTGGTTCGCCCAGCGGTTGGTGGACAGCGCCGCTGCGCTGTGGACGTTGGTGGGGCGGAAGGTGTGGGCTGAGCGCGGCGCATGGGCGACCTCCGCGCTACCGGTCAGTCTGGCGTTGGCGCTGGCGGCGGCTAACCAGCTTTCGTTCAGTTACGGGTATTTGCCCAAGACGCCGGTAATTCTGTATGGCGAAGCGACGCGCCAGCTCAATGATGCGGTGAAGATATTGGACACGTTCGAGGGCCGCTATGCGGTGTGGCGGTTCTCCACTCTGGAACTGGACCTCAACGGAACCAGCCTGTTACACTACCTGACGCCAGAGAATGCCGGCAACGAATACACCGACGACCTGCGCCGCTGGCGCGATGTGCTTGCGCCGGGGCCAACGGCGTTTGTGATCGCAGCCGGGCGGCTGAACGAGGTGATTTACGTTCTGGCGAACCTGTTTCCTGGCGGGGAATTGCGCCAATACGACAACGAACGCACCGGTGCCCCGCTGCTCTACGTGTATTTCGCGGATGTCCCCGACGTGTCAGGTGAGAGCGAGAATGGTCAGGACAGCAACGCTTGAGCTGGCGACAGACGGCAACGGACAGGTGATAGACATCACCAGCGCGCTGCAGGGCGTGCTCTATGGCACCCAGTTGCAGCATGGGATTGCGACTGTGTTCTGTCCCAGCGCCACCAGCGCGGTCACAACGATTGAATATGAGGGTGGGGCGGTGCATGACTTCCAGCGCCTGTTTGACGAGATCGTGCCGCCAGATGGCGAATACCTGCACAATCAACGGCGCGGCGACGACAACGGACACAGCCATGTTCGCGCTGCCCTCTTGGGGCCGTCGCTGACCGTGCCTTTTTCTGATCGAAGGCTGACGCTGGGAACCTGGCAGCATGTAGTCTATGTGGATTTCGATGTCAGGCCGCGCCAGCGCCGGCTCGTCGTGCAGATTATCGGGGAATAGTCAGGAAGCGGTGGCCATGATCGCCAACCAACCAGGCAGGGACGCTCACGAGCAATTCCAGCAGTACAGCATGGCGCTCAAGGCCGAGCGCGACCGTCTCGCGATCATCCAGAACACGATCCGGCGCATGTTAGCCGCGCCCAACCTGGAGGCCAGTTTCGTTGAGGTCATCCGCGCGTTGCAGGCGCTCGGCTGGCGCGAAGTCACCGTAACGTTGCTGGACGAGGGAGGCGAGCCGCAGATGCGGCTGGTCAACGGGAGGCCTGTGCAGCCAGGAGACGGCGCACCCCTACTGCCGGGCGGACTCTGGGACAAGTTCCGGGAGGGGGCGCTCGAATCATGCCGGATCGGTGGCGTGTATGTTGTTGAGCACCAGGGTGGTGCGGGCACTTTGGCGGAGGACCGTGCGACCACTGTGTTTGCTCCGCTCACTGCTGGTTCCGACCCGGTGGCTGGCCTGGTTCACGTGGAGGGGGTGGCCGGCGGCGAGCGCCCATCACAGGAGATGCTGGGGCCTCTCGACATTCTGGCTGTGCAGGCGGCGCAAATCATCGCGAACGGGCGTCTGCTCGCACAAGTGTCACAGCTGGCGGAGGAGCAAGCCGAACAGATCGAAGAACTGTCCATGATCCACCGGGCAGACCGTGAGCTGAGCGCGCACCTCAACCTGGAGCGCGTCATGCGCCTGACGATGGACTGGGCGCTGCGGCGCACCGGGGCGGATACTGGCCTGCTGATGCTGATGACCGATGATAGCACCGGCCTGGTGCCCTATGTGGTGACGGGCTATGTGGATCGCGCGCTGTTTCCGCACGACGCGCATAATCCCTTGCCGCTCACGGCGGGCACCATTGGGCTAGCCGGGCGGACAGGCGAGACGCAGTATGTGCCCGACGCGCAGGACGACGCGGACCGCATCCCCTTCATCCCTGGCGCGCGCGCTCATATCTCCGTGCCGCTGCGGATGCGTGGCCAGGTGTTGGGTGTGATCACCCTGGCGGCAGTGAGCGCGGGTGTATTCGACGAGGACATGGTGGCTTTTCTGGAGCGACTGGGCCGGCGCGCGGCGGTGGCACTCGACAACGCCCGCCTGTACCGCCGAACCGAGCAGCTTGCCAGCGATATGGCGGCCCTTTACAACGCGAGCCGCACGATCACTTCGACGCTCAACCGCGATGAGATTCTGCGCCGGATTGCGCGGGCGATGAGCGAGACCCTGGAATGCTCCAGCGCCATCATTTTCGACTACAGGCCAGAAACTCAGGAAGTGCAGGTGCTCGCCGTCCATCGCGCCGACCCCGATGCTGATGCCGGCGAGAGTCTGCCCCCGCTGAAGCACACCTATCCCCTGGTCTCTTACCCTGCCTTTCAGACAGTTGTCGAGCAGCAGCATTCGCTGGCTCTGCGCGCCGATGATCTTTCCCTGACGACTATGGATCGAGCGTATCTGCTCGCGAATCACATGCACTCAGCAGTGCTCGTGCCGCTTGTCGCGCAGGACGAACTGATGGGCGTAGCCGCTCTGATCGAGGGGCGGCATCCGCGCGTGTTCAGCGCCAACGAGGTCTACAAAGCGGAGGCGCTCGCCGGCCAGGCGGCGAGCGCGCTGCGTCAGTCCATGCTCTTCAGTGAGATTCAGGAGCTTGAGACGCTCAAGACTGAGATGATCCGCATGGCCTCCCATGACCTGCGCAACCCGCTGAACAACATCATGGGCTACACCGAACTGCTGGCGATGAGCCTGGAGGAGACAGACATAACCTCTGCTCAGCAGATGTACCTGGAGAACCTGCGCAACGCCAGCGAGACCATGCGCGTGTTGTTGGAGGACTTGCTGACCCTGGAGCGTATCGAGAGCGACCGCACGGCGGAATGGCAGTCCTTTGACCTGGGGGGCCTGGTGGCCGAAGTAGTCGAAAGCCAGCTTGCCGGGGCCAGGCTCAAGCAACAGGCGCTGCGCTTTGAGCGCCCAGGCAATTTGCCGCCGGTGCAGGGAAGCATCACCCAATTGCGGCAGGCCGTGGCCAACCTGGTGAGCAATGCGATCAAGTACACGCCAGAAGGCGGGCATATTGTCGTGATAGTGCGCCATGAGCGGGGGCGGGTGGCCGTCAGCGTGCAGGATGACGGGTATGGCGTCTCGCCGGAGCGGCAGGCGCGCATCTTTGAACGGTTCTACCGCGCGCGCGAGCCAGGGACGGAGCATGTGAGCGGCACTGGTCTGGGGCTGAGTCTGGTCAAGACGGTCGTTGAGCGCCACGAGGGGCGTGTGTGGTTCTCCAGCGTCCCTGGCGAGGGCAGCACCTTCGGGTTCTGGCTGCCGGAAGCGCCGCAGCCGCAGGACATGCGCTCCTAGAGCGTGTTATGCACTTTCAACCCCTATCCCCGGCCCCTTTCGCCGCAAGCAGGGAAAGGGGAGCGATCTGCCCCTCCCCGCTGGCGGGGAAGGGCCACAGGGTGGGGTCAATGCGCCGCACATGGCATTGCACGCCTCCCGCTGCGCCGAGCGCGTGGAGTTCATAACACGCTCCTAGCCTCCGCTGGAGGGCGCGCAGTCGTATTCGCGCACAGTGGGGGTGCCATCTTCTGCGAAGGCGACCGACCAGCAGGGCAGGCTGGGTGTGAAGCTGGTTCCAGGCAGCCGCACGGTGACGGCGAGGCTGGCGAGCGGTGGGTCGGCGTCGCTGAACACGTAGCTGGCGGTACCGCCGTCCTGTTCCAGCGCGAGCGTGTAGTCACGCGCCAGGCGGCGCGAGGTGACCAGGTGACCGGCCAGCGTCGCCCGGCGCGATGACTCCGCCAGCGTGAAGGTCAGCGGCCCCTCCAGGAGAATACGGCCCCCACACAGGTCGAGCACGATGGTCGCTGTGCTGTGGGGGGCGAGAATGAGGCTGTCACCGACCTGGAGGCGCACCTCAGCCGCGTCCTGGGGATCGAGGGGCTGGGGGCGCTGGTGAGACCGGGCGCGCTGTACGTCCCCGTTGACGGCCATAAGGGTGGCTGGCACACTCACTGCATAGGCGAACAACAGCCCGGCGGCCAGGGCCGCTACCACACCGAGCAGGACAAGCCCCAGCGCAAGCGTGATCCCACACGTTCGGCGTTCCATGACCAGGCTGCGTTCCTGTGTGCGACGGCGGATGCTACCTGGGGATCATAGTTCAGGGGGAGCCAAAAAGAAAGCGGGGCTTAGCCTCACCCCCGCTCGGCGCTGACGCGCCTCGCCGCCCCCTCCACCACGTGGAGAGGGGGCAAGCCGAGCGCAGCGAGGCTGGGGGGTGAGGCACCTGTCAGCGTCCCACGTGCTCTGTACACACCCACAGCCTCAGGGGGCGTGCTCCGTAAGGCACAAGACGAACAGGCGTCGAGCGGTTAGCGCCGCGCCCAGGCAGGCAGGTCGCGGCGGTAGGTGCCGCTGCTGTAGACGTACACCCAGGCGTTCTGGTGATCTTCGGGGGCCGTCCACTCGTACAGCCACCAGGCGTCCATAATCGAGAGATTGACGCAGCCGTGACTCTGGCGGTACCCGAAGCGGTCGTGCCAGTAGGTGCCGTGCAGCCCAATGTCACCGTCGAAGTACATCACGTAAGGTACCTCTTCGATATAGTAGAAGTCGGGCTGGCCGGCTGCTCCGCTCATGCGTGTGGCCTCATAACGCTCGTAAACCTGGAATAGCCCCTCGTGTGTGCCCCACTGCGGCAGCCCCGAAGATACCAGGGTGGCGAACACCATCCGGTCGCCCTCGTAGGCGACGGCGGTTTGCTCGTACAGGTCTACGGCGATCCAGCGGTCTTGCTCTCCCACGCCTGCTGGACGTGCGATGGGCTTGACTTTGGCGACGCGAATCTGCTGGACCCACTGGTTGGGGCCGACGAGGTACCATTCCCAGCCGTTCGCGTACTCGACGCCGTAAATGTTCATCAGCGTGTAGCGCGGGATGATGTCAGCGCTCTTGTCCTGGGGGCCGCCGGGGTAGCGGCTGGGCCGGGCCTCGGCCAGCATCCAGGCAAAGGGGCGCTTGGGCTGGGTGGCGATCTCAACGCCGGCGAACTCCGACACATCCGCCCAGGTGATGTGCTCTTTGGCGACCCACTGCCCGTAGTTGATCTGGATGAAGCCGTCTTGCTCGTTGATGACCGTCACGTAATTGTAGCCGGCGGACAACTGGCCGATAGGGTTGCCATTAGGCGCGTCGTAGATGACGACGTGGCCGTTGATGCGGCGGTAGGCGCGCGTCCAGACGACCTCTTCCTGGTAAGGGACGTGAACTACATCCGGGTAGGGATGGGCGATCATCTCGGCTTCTGCGGCGCGTAGCTCAACGGCGCTCATGCCGGGGTGCTCCACGCAATCAGCCGGTAATTGGGGCGTCTCACCTTCGGGCGTGGCAGCGATGGCTGCCGCAATGCGCGCGGCGCAGCTTTCGTCGCGCCGGTCGCCAGGGAATGCGAAGGCGACCGGCGCGCTGAGCACTTCCAGAGCCAGACCCATCAACACAACCAGTGAAACAAGCAGCGTGTGCCAGGTTCTCATCAGCACTCACCCTCACCAGCGAAATTCTTGACAGAGAATAGCAACGTTTGCCGCGAGGGTCAACGGTCATTCGGGCGGCGCAGGGCAGGCGTCAGGCAGGCGACTCTGTGTGGCAAGCGGTGAGGGGATGGGCTATAACTCTGGCGCGGATTCGCACAGGATCGCGCTGGGCCTGGCCGGGTGTGGCCCTGAGGCAGCGCGGTACAAAAGGGATTGCACGCGATGGGCAATACAAATGGAAAGCAGCGGGTGGTGTTGCGGGCGACTGACTTGACAAAGGACTTCACCCTGGGGAGCGTGATCGTCCACGCGCTGCGGGGCGTGACGCTCACCATCTACGAGCGCGAGATGGTCGGCGTGGTCGGGCCGTCTGGGAGCGGCAAGAGCACGTTGCTGGGACTGATCGGTGGGCTGGACAGGCCCACGTCCGGGCGGATCGAAATTGACGGCATTGACATCACCGATATGGGCGAAGGGCGGCTGACGGAGGTGCGCAACGAGCGGATCGGGTTCATCTTCCAGTTCTTCAACCTCATCCCTACGCTGACGGCGCTCGAAAACGTGGCGCTGCCGATCCAGTTCGCCCGCCGCCCGCGCTTTGACCCGGAGCGGCGCGCACGCGAACTGCTCGACCTGCTGGGCCTGGCCGACCGCCTGCACCATCGCCCGATGGAGCTTTCGGGCGGGCAACAGCAGCGCGTAGCCATTGCGCGGGCGCTGGCCAACAATCCCCCGCTGCTGCTGGCCGACGAGCCAACCGGCAACCTGGACTCGGAGGCGTCGGCGGTGGTCATCCAGGCGTTGCGCGACGTGTCGCGCGAGACGGGCACGACGGTCGTGCTGGTGACGCACGACCCGGAACTGGCCGGGCAGATGGATCGCGTGGTGGCGCTGGCCGACGGGCGCATTGTCGGGTGAGCCGGGTGAGATAGCGTGATGGGTGATTTGCAGGCTATGGTGAACGGCGCGGCCCGTTTGCTGCGCTTCGCCGTCAAGCACTCGCTGCGCGACATGGGGCGCAACCGGGCGCGGACGGTCTTCGCCCTGGTGTGCGTGGCGACGGGGGTGAGCGCCATCGTCGCGCTGCGGTCGCTGGCTTTCATGGTTGGCGACGAGCTGACGACCAACCTGGCGCAGGTGAATCGCGGCGACATCCGGCTCTACGCGACGCGCAGCGTGCCGGAGCTGATCGAATTGAGTCCGCAGGACTCCTCGGTTTTCACGCAGCAGACGGTGAACCTGATTCGCGCCTGGGCTGCGCGCGAAGATGTGGCAGTGTCGTTGGCGCGGCTGTCAGAGGCGTTCCCCCTGCGACTCATCGCTGGCGGTGAAGAGCGCACGGCGCAAACCGTGCTGTCCCTCTACGTGGAGACGGCGGTCTACCCCTATTACGATACGATTGTGCTGCGCGAGCCGGCGGGCGCGACCTTGCGCGACCTCTTCGCGCAGCATGGCGCGGCAAGCGGGACGCTGGACGATCCGCGCCCGATCGTGATCTCGACAGGGCTGACGCGCAGCGTGGGCATGGGGCTGGGCCTGGGCGATGTGGTGCGTCTCGGCGCGGCGGAAGTGTACTACGTGGTGCGCGGCATCGCCCCTTCGACTGCCGAGACGGTGCTGACGCTGCCCTCTGCGGCGTTCCTGGGCACCTATGTGTATCTGCCCCTGGAAGACCTGGCGCTGGCGGGAGAAGCACCCTTGCCCGACGAGATTTTCGTCAAGGTGCCGCTGGGACGCGATATTGCCGGGGTTGAGGATAGCCTGATTGCCTATCTGCAGGAGCAGACCGGCGCTGAGACCGACCTGGAACAGGAACTGGCCCGCGCCACCGTGCCCGAACTGGCCGAGCGCAACGCCGAGACCGCAGATGTCATAGACGATCTGATCCTGGTCATCGGGCTGTCGTCCCTGCTCATCGGCGGGATCGGCATCGTCAACACGATGCTGGTTGTCGTCAACCGGCGGATGCTGGAAATCGCCGTGCTGAAGACGCTGGGGCTGAAGGCGTACCGGGTGACATTGCTGTTTCTGGTGGAGGCGCTGCTGCTGGGGGCCGCCGGAAGTGCGATTGGCGTGGGGGTGGGGGTGGCGCTCAGCTACCTGGTGCGCGGCGTCGGCGAAGAGGCGTTCGCGCTGACGCTGGAGTGGCGTCTGTACCCGGCGGCGATGGGCAGCGGGCTGTTCCTCGGCGTGCTGATCACGGCGCTGTTCGGCTTCATGCCCACGCTCATCGCCGGGCAGGTGCGGCCTGCGATGGTGCTGCGCCCCAACGAGGCGGAAATGCCGGCGGCGGGTCTGATCCAGACGCTGCTGACGTTGCTGGTGATGATCGCGGTGCTGGGGGCGCTGGTCGGCTCGATTGTGGGCGGGTCGTTCGCGGTGGGGCCGGTGATCATGATCGCCGGGGGCGGCGCGCTGATCGGGCTGTTTGCGGGCGTCATTGCCGCCAACAGGCGGCGTCCTGCGCCGCAGGGAAGTCCACGCCGCCTGCGTCATTCGCTGGGGGCGGCGGCGTGGTTCGTTGTGCAGTTGTACGGCGCGCTGGCCGTCGGCGCTGCGCTAGCATCGGGCGTGATGCTCATTGTCGCGGCTATCTGGCGGCCATTCGGGCTGGGCGACGCCGATTTGCCGGATACCATCGTGGAGGCGGCGCGCGAAGGTGAATGGGTGTGGGCGCTGGCCTGGGCGCTGCTGACCGCCCTGGTTGCCAGGGCAGTGTGGCGACATGCAGGCCGGGCGGCGCGGACCATTGCGCTGGCGGCGTTGGGCCTGACTGTAGGAGGTGCGTTGGGGACAGGGGGTGGCCTCGTCCTGGAGCGCCTGGCCGGCGGGACAGGGTTATGGCGCTCGCTGGCTTCCGTGTCCACTGGCATTGTGCTCGTTGAGGGCGCTATTGCGCTGCTGTCTGCCATTTACCTGGGTTACTGGTTGCTGGTCTGGGGCGTGGCGCGGCTGCGTCCCGCCGCCATGAGCGGCATCACCAGCGGACTCATGGTGGGGCTGGTTGGCGGTCTGGGGGCAGTCGCTTCTCTGGCCGGGCGCGCGGCGCTTGCGGGCACGCTGGCCCTGATCGTTGCGGGATGGCTGGTTGCGCGGGCCAGGCGCGCGACGCCTGCGCCTGAGCCTGGCGCGCAGGACAGGAGAGCGCCGACGAATACAGGCCGGACGCCCATTGCCTACCGGCAGGCTGACCCCGCGCGGCACCTGTCGGCGGTGCTGTTGGGTGCGGCGGCGGTTGTGAGCAGCATCCTGGTGGTGGACCTCGCGGATGGCAATGGGGCGTGGCTCATCGCGCTCGCGGTTCTGGTCGTCTTCTGCGCGTGGTGGCTGCTGCTGGCACGCAGCTATAGCGCCGACGGACGCCTGATTCTGCGCGAGATGGCCGGGCGGCGGACGCGCGTGGCGCTCACCCTGCTGGGGCTGAGCGTCGGCGTGGCCGGGCTGAGCCTTGTCTCGCTGACGGCGGGTGCTGTCAGCCATCTGCTGGAGTTCCAGCTTGGCGAGGCAATTGAGGGCAACCTGCTGATCGGCGACCCCTCTGCCACGCACCGGCAGGAGGTTGCCGCCGCGCTGGACGCTGCCGAGGGTGTGCTGAGTTATTCGCAGGTCACCACCTATCGCGCTGTGCTTGTCTCCCGCAACGGCGAACCGGTGCAACTGGGCCAGCACTTTGGCGAGGGCGAAGACTCGGACGAGGACGGTGGGGCCGATCCAGCAGAGAGCGGTATCTCGCTGGGGATCATCGAGCGCGAGTCGTTGCGCGACATGCCGCGCTACAAGATGGTCAGCGGGCGCGCGCTCGCCCCTGGCGACGAGGGGCAGCACCGGATCATGCTGCGCGAGTCGTTCATCACCGAGCACATGGGCATCCAGGCCGGTGACCGGCTGCAACTCCTCTTCCGCAACCAACCGGGCGATGCGGACGATGTGCTGATGCAGTTCCAGGTGATCGGCGTCATCTCGCGGCAGTCCGAGCAGACGGGGCTGGAAGAACTGGGCAATCTGTCGGTGCTGCCGCCGGGGGTGCTGCCGACCACGGTGGTGCCCCAGGGCACGGCCACCATTGCGCTGATTGACGAGAGCGACAACCGCTTCATGGATCAGGTGCTGGTCGCGTTGGCGGATGTCCCTGGCGTGATCGTGTTCGAGCTGGACGTGCTGACGCAGCTCGCCCAGAACCTGCTGGACCAACTGAACGCGATTCCGACACTGGTCGCGTGGCTGGCGCTGGTGGCAGGCACGGCGATCATCGCCAACACGGTGGCACTGGCTACGCAGGAGCGCCGCCGGACTATCGCCGTGATGAAGGCGATGGGCCTGAAAGGCTGGCGGGCGCTGGCCATGCTGCTTGTCGAGAACGGACTGATCGGGCTGCTGGCCGGGTTGATTGGCACGGGTGTTGGCCTGTTGGTGACGGTTGTAGTCGTGCTGGCCGGGCCTTCGCCCGGCGACCTACAGCGGACGATTGAGTTCGAGACGATGGGCTGGCTGGTGCTCATGTCGGTGGCGGTCGCCATCGGCGCGGCGATGCTCTCGGCCTGGACGGCGATCCGCGAGCAGCCGTTGAACGTGCTACGCTACGAGTGAGCCGCCAGTCAGCCGATGCGCGCCCCGCTGTCGCGGTCGAAGAAGTAGAGGTATTCGGGCGGGAAGCGCAGATGGAGCAGATCGCCTGGCTCGACTCGCGTGCTGAGCGGCACCCTGACGGTGCAGCGTTGGCCGGAGAGGGTGGCGTAAACCAGCTGGGTTTGCTGGGGGAGGATCAGCTCGGTGAACTCCACGCGGGCCGAGATGCCGTGATCGCCCAACTCAATGTTTTCGGGGCGAATCCCCAGCCAGACGGCCTGACCCTGGCGTAGGCCCGGCCTGATGGACGACACCTGAAATCCCCGGCCCTCCCAGGCATTGCCGAAGATGTGGCCCAGGAAGAGATTCATGGGCGGCGTGCCGAAGAACTGGGCGACGAAGGCGTTCACCGGCGCTTCGTAAAGCGCGTGCGCGGTGCCGATCTGCTCGATTTTGCCAGCGCGCATGATGGCGATGCGGTGGGCCAGGGCGATGGCCTCCGTCTGGTCGTGGGTCACGTAAACGGACGTGATCTGGTAGTGGCGCAGCAGACGGTTAAGCTGGATGCGCGTCTCAACGCGCAGCTTGGCGTCGAGATTGGAAAGCGGCTCGTCGAACAGGAAGAGCTTCGGTTCGCGGGCCAGGCAGCGGGCCACAGCGACGCGCTGCTGCTCGCCGCCGGACAGAGTCGGTGGCTTGCGGCTGAGCAGGTGCGTGACCTCAATGCCCATCACCTCAACA
>CAYNHD010000014.1:0-22795 GCA_964396775.1 uncultured Thermoflexus sp.
CAGGTGCCGCAACTGCTGGCGGGGGTCAAGCTGCGTTCAGAACAGATGTTCTCAGCGGGGTGAGGGCCAGGTGCACAAGCCCGTTGGGGGGCGTCTGCTGGCGGGGGTTAGCTGGCGCACGCAGCACCAGCGCACCCCTTTTTTAGGTGTTGCACAGTGTCACATAAGCCGCTCGCAACCCGCTTGCGCTAGGGCGCGGGCCGTGCTACACTGAGGGCACCTTAAAAAACGAATGCCCCGGCGCTGTATGACCAGCCCGGAGCATGGTCAAGCCGTTCGCGGCGACTTGACGGCACTGAGTGTAACAAGACAAGCCCCGTCAGTCAATACGACCGGCGGGGCTTTTTGCTTTGTGGCTGCCTGGCACTTGTAGTGCCAGTGAACGCACGTTCTGACAGCAATGTTACAGCAATGTGCGGTTGGTTTGGGCGCTGCGCTTCCCGTGAGGGGCGGGCTTGTGCGCACCAGTCCATGCGCTCAGCGCATGGTGAGCGCCATCACCGCCTTCTGCACGTGCAGACGGTTCTCGGCCTCGTCGTAGACGCGGCTCTGCGGGCCGTCAATCACGGCGTCGGTCACTTCGATGTTGCGGTCGGCGGGCAGGCAGTGCAAGTAAATGCCGTCGTTGGTCAGGGCCATGCGCCGCTCGTCGGCGATCCAGTCCACATACTTCTTGGCGATGTCAGCAGATTCCTGCATGTCCGTCGTGGTCAGCGTCGCCCCCCAACTCTTGGGATAAACCACGTCCGCGCCCTTGAAGCCGGCGTCGAAATCGTCGAGCACCTCGAAGCTGCCGCCGGACTTGCGGGCGTTCTCGCGGGCCAGGTCTTCGATCTCCGGCATCAGCTTGAACTCCGGCGGACGGGTCAGGCGCACGTTCATGCCAAAGCGCGTCGCCAGCGTGATCATGCTCTGCGGCACGGAGAGCGGCTTCTGGTAGCTGGAGGCATAGGCCCACGACATATTGAGCGTCTTGCCGCGCACGTCGCGCCCAAAGCGCTCGAAGATGGTCATCATGTCGGCCAGCGCCTGGAAGGGGTGGTACCAATCGCACTGCATGTTCAGCACAGGCACGCGGCTGTACCTGGCTACGTCGCGGATGTACTGGTTGCCCACGCCCCAGTCCACCTGGCGGATGGCGATGCCGTCGCAGTAGCGCCCGACGATCTCGCCGATCTCTTTGGCCGTGTCCCCGTGCGCGATCTGCGTCGTGCGGCTTTCGATGAACTGCGCATGCCCGCCAAGCTGGGCCATGCCCGCCTCAAAGCTGATGCGCGTGCGCGTGCTGGAGAAGAAAAACATCATGGCCAGTACCTTATCGCGCAGCAGCGCATGAGGCTCGCCCAGGGCGCGCTTGCGCTTGAGGTCAAATGCCACCTCGAAAACAGTGTTTACCTCGTCGTCCGTCCATTCGTCGGGCGTGATCATGTCACGCCCTGCCAGATAGGTCTGCATCGTCGTCCCCTCTTGCTATTCCTGATTCCACACACGCGAGCGGGTCAAAAAAGGTGGGGGCCATTGCGCACATGGACCGCCCACCTTCTCGGATGATTCGTTTACTCAACCGCGCCCAGGATCAGCGCCAGCAGCGCCATGCGCGAGAGCACACCGTTGTACGCTTCCACCCAGTAACGCTGGTGCCGTGTGGTGTCCACGTCCTGTAGCAGTTCGTCCTGGCGCGGCAGCGAGTGGAGCACAATGGCGTCCTTGCGCGCCTTCTCAAAGAGCAGCTTCTTGGTCACCTGGTAGTTGGCGGGCGTACGGCCCTTGTCGGCGCGCACTTCCTCGCGGGCTTTGGTGTAGTCGGGTTGGACGACTGGCTCCATGTAGATCACGTCGGCCTGGCCGATGACCTGCTCGATGTGCTCCTTGCGCTCGAAGTTGAGGCCCATGTCGCGCACTTCAGTCTCGAACTCCGGCAGGAAGTACATCTCGTCCGGCGAGATGACGTACACCTGCGCGTCGAACTTGCTCAGCGCGTAGCTGATGCTGTGCATGGTGCGCATCCGCATGTCGCCGATCAGAATCCAGGTCAGCCCGTCCAGGTCGCCGCGCTCGCGCCAGATGGTCATCAGGTCGGTGATCACCTGGGTCGGGTGCTCGCCCCAACCGTCGCCGCAGTTGATCACCGGGACGCTGGCGTGCATGGCCGCCTCTGCCGGCGCGCCTTGCTGGAAGTGGCGCATGGCGATCACGTCGCCATAATATTCCAGCATCTTGACGGTATCCTGGATGCCTTCCTGGTAGAAGTCGCCCGCGCGGGTCATCTTGGCGTCGGCGAAGCCCGTCACGTGCCCGCCCAGGCGGTGCATGGCGGCTTCCGTCGCCAGGCGCGTGCGCGTGCTGGGCTGGTAGAACGCCGTCACCAGCGTCTTGTGCGCCAGCAGATCGCCGTTGCGCCGGTCGCGCGCGTATGGCTCCAGATCGTCGGCGACCTGGAAGACGCGGAAGTATTCGTGCCTCTCGAAATCTTTCAGCGAGAGAATGTCACGACCCATGAAACTGCGCATTGCATGAACTCCTGTTCACCTGGTGGTTGCAACATTCGACCATTCTTCTGGGATTAGCTTGTGCCGGGAACCGGCCTGGGAAGCTTTCCCTAATTGGCGTGTAAGGATACCACGCGACTCTCAAGATGTCATCCCTTATTTCGCCGCCGGGTGCATGCAAAGGTTGTCAGCCACTTGTTTGACACGCGATGAGGTGAGTTCGTGGGGGCGTATGGCGATACGCTCTTACGGGGGCGCAGCAGAGCAGCACCCCTACCTGACAGGTTTTGCACGCACCCTCAGCGCGTCTTTCACCGCCCCAGGGGTGCGAAGGGCTTGCCGCGCAGGAACCGCCCGCGCCCGGCCTCGGCGAGCAACACCCCATCGTCCACCAGCACCTCACCGCGGCTGAGCACCGTCCGCACCTGCCCCTTGACCGCCATGCCTTCATAGGGGGTATAGCGGGCCACCGTGTGCATGGCCTCGGCGCGCAGAGTCACCTCCGGCTCTGGATCGTAGATCAGCAGGTCGGCGTCGCTGCCAGGCAGGATGGCCCCTTTCTGCGGGTACAGCCCAAAGATGCGCGCCGGGTCAGCGGCCATCAGGCGAGCCAGCGCGGTCAGCGGCAGCGCCTCGGTGGGGCGTCCCTCCGCGCGCGGCAGGTGCACCCCGAAGGTGTACGTCAGCGCGAAGGAGGTCTCCAGCCCCGGCAGGCCGCCCGGCGTCCGCGTGAACTCGCCGAACTCCTGCTTCTGGGTCAGCGAGTAGTCGCAGTGATCGGTCGAGACGGCGCTGAGCACCGGCCAGACTTTCGTCAGGTCAACCTGGTGCGCACGCGGGCGCAGCGGCGGTTGCAGGATGAAGTGCTCGGCGTTCGGCCCGGCGTAGCGACTGTCGTCCAGCCAGAAGTACTGCGGGCACGTCTCGCAGTAGACCGGCGGCCAGTTGCCGGCGTCGTGCGCTTTCTTGACCTGCCAGACAGAACCGGCGGTCGAGCAGTGCACGATGTACACGGCCTTCCCGGCCATCTTCGCCAGGTACATCACCCGCCGGATTGCCTCGACTTCTGCTTCAGGCGGGCGGCTCTGCCCGTGATACGCCCACGACGTGCGGTTGGCGGCGACCAATCGCGCCGTCGCGTCGGTCACCAGGGCATCGTTCTCGCAGTGCACCAGGGCGATCATGTCATCCGGCATGGCGCGCAGTGTGTGCAGCAGCACCGCATCGTCGGCGTAGTAGTTGGGGCGGTAGGTCGTGTAGAGCTTGATGCTCGGCACACCTAGGTCGCGCAGCGCCTCCAACCACTGCCGCGCCTCAAGCGGGTCTTTCGGCAGATCGGTGACCATCATGTGCAGGCCGTAGTCAATGAGCGCCGGCGCGCACTCCCTCAGGCGCGCGTCCAGCGCGTCGAGGAAGGTCATGCCGGGGAATTGCGTGGCGAAGTCCACCACCGTCGTCACCCCGCCGAAGGCCGCCGTGCGCGTGCCGATCTCCCAGTTATCCGCCGTCTGGTAGACGCCCGTGTCAAGCTGGATGTGCGTGTGCGGGTCTACCACACCGGGGAAGACCAGGCAGCCACCCGCGTCTATGGCCTGCGCGCCCGCCCACACCTCCGCCCCGTGCGCCACCAGGCCAGCGATGCGCTCACCTTCGATCAGCACATCGGCGGCGACAACCTCTGCGGGCGTGACGACCATCCCCCCGCGAACGATGAGGCGCTTCTCCATCGCCCTCCTCCCCCTACTCCCCATTGACCAGTGCCAGCGCCAGCGCATTGTGCCGCTCGATCAGCGGCGGCAGTTCGAGCGTCGTCAACTGCCCATCGCGCACGACGACTCGCCCGTTGATCACGCTGAGGCTTACATTCACCGACGTGCAGAACAGCAGCGCAGCGACCGGATCGTGCCACGCACCAGCGAAAGGAAGCGCCTTGAGGTCATAGGCCACGAAGTCGGCAGCCATGCCGGGCTTCAGCGCGCCGATGTCGTCGCGGCCCAGCACGCGCGCCCCGCCCAGCGTCGCCAGTTCCAGGGCCTCGCGCGCCGTCATCGCCGCCGGGTCCTGGGTGAGCGCGCGCTGCATCAGCAGCGCCATGCGCGCCTCATTGAGCAGGTGCCCGCTGTCGTTGCTGGCCGACCCATCCACGCCCAACCCCACCGGAATGCCGCGCCGCAGCATCTCGCGCACGCGGGCGATGCCGCTCGCCAGTCGGGCATTGCTGCCTGGGCAGTGGGCCACACCCGTCCCCGTGCGTCCGAACCTGTCCAGCGCGTCATCGGTCAGATGCACGCAGTGGGCGTGCCACACGTCCTCGCCGATCCAGCCCACGTCCTCGGCGTACTCGCCCGGTTTGAGGCCGAACATCTCCAGGCTGTAGGCGACATCGGGCTGCGTCTCGGCCAGGTGCGTGTGCAGCCGGACACCCTCATAGCTGCGCGCCAGTTCCGCCGACGCGCGCATCAGGTTGCGCGAGACGCTGAACGGCGAGCACGGGGCCAGCCCAATGCGCAGCATGGCGTAGCGGCTGTTGTCATGGTACTGCTCGATGACGCGCCGGCTGTCGGCCAGAATCGCGTCCTCTTCCTCGACAACGCTATCGGGCGGCAGCCCACCCTTGCTCTCCCCGACGCTCATGCTACCGCGCGTGGCGTAGAAGCGTAGCCCCGTCTCCTGCACGCCGCGAATCTCGTCATCCAGCGTGACATCGTTGGGGAAGATATAGAGGTGATCGCTTGACGTGGTGCAGCCGGAGAGGATCAGTTCGGCGGCAGCGAGCCTGGCGCTGACGTACACCGCTTCAGCGGTCAGGCCCGCCCAGATCGGGTAGAGCGCGCGCAGCCAGCCGAATAGCTCCTGGTTCTGCCCGTCCACAATCACGCGCGTCAGCGACTGGTACATGTGGTGGTGCGTGTTGACCAGCCCCGGCAGCACCACATGGTCGCGCAGGTCAAGGACTTCATCCGCCGTAGCGGGCAGGTCGCCGGTCTTGCCCACCGCTTCGATCACGGTGTCGCGGACGAACAGCGCGCCGTCGGCGATCTCGCGGCGCTCGTCGTCCATCGTCACCAGCACGCGGGCATGTTTCACAAGTAAAGTTGCCATCTATGGTTTCTCTCAAGCGAATCAAAGCAAGAACAGGCGTGTGCAGCGGCGCGCTATGGCGTCTCCCCTGCTGGACACACCAGGCATTCGTCTGATAACCCGCGCCTGGAGCGCGTTATGAACCCCGCACGCTCGGCGCAGCGTGCGGGGCACAGCGCATGGGTAGCGCCCTGACCCCACTCTGTAGTCCCTCCCCGCCAGCGGGAAGGGACGGCTTTCTCCCCCTTCCCTGCTTGCGGGGAAAGGAGTCGGGGGATAGGGGTTGAAAAGTGCATAACCCGCCCCTAGACCGCGCCGGACAGCGCCATCTCAGCGGCGCGCAACGTGTTCTTCAGCAGCATGGCGATGGTCATGGGGCCGACGCCGCCTGGCGAAGGCGTGATCGCCCCCGCTACTTCCTTCACCTCGTCGAAGGCCACATCGCCTACCCAGCGGTACCCCTTGTCGCTGGTCGGATCGTCCACGCGGTTGGAGCCGACATCAATCACGTAAGCGCCGGGCTTCACCCAGTCCGCCTTGACCATCTCCGGGCGGCCCACTGCCGCGATCAGGATGTCCGCCGTCCGGCAGACCGCCGGCAGGTCTTTCGTCCGGCTGTGACAGACAGTGACCGTCGCGTTGCGGTGGATGAGCAGCAGCGCGGCGGGCAGGCCCACGATGTTGCTGCGACCGAGCACCACCGCGTTGGCCCCCTCGAACTGAGCGCCCGCCTCCTCCAGCAGCACAATCGCCCCGTGCGGCGTGCAGGGAATGAACAGCGGCTCGCGCCCTTTCATCGCCAGCCGGCCAATGTTCACCGGGTGAAAGCCGTCCACGTCCTTGTGCAGGCTGATCAGGCTCAGCACGCGCTCTTCGTCCAGGTGCCTGGGCAGCGGAAGCTGGACGAGGATGCCGTGCACGCGCGGATCGTCATTCAGCCGCCGGACCAGCGCCTCGACCTCCTCTTGCGAAGCATTGCCGGGCAACTCGTGGGGCAAGGACTCGATGCCCGCGTCGGCACACGCCTTGCGCTTCATGCGCACGTAGCTGTGCGAGGCGGGGTTGTCGCCCACCAACACCGTCGCCAGGCCCGGCACAATGCCGTGCGCCGCCTTCATCTGCGCCACGCTTTGGGCAATCTCACTGCGAATTCTCTCCGCAACAGCCTTTCCATCAATGAGTGTGGCAGTCATCTATTTGTGCCTTTCTCTGCAAGTCAAACGGGCCTCTTTGAGCCTAACACGACCCGGCAATCGGCACCAGTGACGGGCGGCGCAATTGCCGGGCCATTTGTCAATGATTTCGGACAACTCTACTACAAAAAAAGACCCCTACGCTCGCCAGAGTCAGGTACTATTAGATGTAGGGGCATCAGGCCCGCCTGCGCGTGTCTCAAACCAGCGGGCGCTGCTGGCCGTGGGCGCAATGCGGCGGCACAATCCAGCACAGGCGGCGTCCAGAACCTGTCAGTTCAGGAGGGGACCCTTCAATGTCTGACCATCAGGCCCAACCGGAACGCCGCTTCCGACAGGCGTTGCTGCGCGCTACTCACGGCTTCACCCCTCGCTCGCGCGGCCAGGCGCTGATCGAGTATGTACTGATCCTCGTGCTGGTCGTGTTCGCGCTGGTTGCCGTGCTCGCCATCACCGGCCCGGCAGTGGGCAACGTGTTCAGCAACACGGTTTACAACCTGTTGGGCGGCACCGTCGAGCCGCGCGCGACGCTGGCCGCGGACGATTTCTGGACGCAGGTGGCGGCGGTGGCTTCCTACACGCCGGAAAGCCCCGGCCTGGTCACCAACACGCCCGCCCCGCCAACCGCTACCCACACCGTTGGCCCCTCCCCAACGGCGACCGACATCACGCCATCGTCCACGCCCCTCCCCACCGCCACCGAAGGCCCCAGCCCGACGCCCACCGATTCCGAATGGGGGTACCCTTTCGACGACCCGGGGGACGACCCCGACAAGTGGGAGCACGATTTCGACGACCTGATCACCAGTCCCTGGCAGGCCGAATACTGGAACTACAGCGCCTGGCGCAACGACATGAGCACCATGCCCGACGGCAGCGGCGTCTACCAGACGACCCTGCCCCAACTGGACTTCTACCTGCCGACCGGGACCAGGCCGCACAGCAGCGTCAGCGAGAACTTCTACGCGCGTTTCAAGACGACGTACACCTTCGAGAACAAGGAGTATACATTTCACATCCTGCGCAATAACGGCGTGCGCATCTGGGTGGGCGGGCAGATCGTCGTGGACGCCAACGTGCCTAATCCGGGCGATCCGGCCACATGGGTAGACTGGGCCTCCGACCAGATCAGAGATACCTGGTTTGACCGCAAGTTCACCCCTGCGGCGGGCACGCAGGAGATCGTCGTTGAGTTCGTTGATCCCTCTGGATACGCGCACCTGCACGTCTATCTGCTCGACCTGGCCGATCCCCTCACTGCCGCGACCTGGGATGCCGAATACTGGAACTACAGCGCGTTCGGCTGGCGCACAGACATGAGCGCCATGGCCGACGGCACCGGCGTGTGGACAACCACCTACGACGCGCTGGATTTCTACTTCCCCAGCGGGGTGAAGCCTAACCCCGCCATACCAGCTTTGCAGGAGAACTTCTACGCCCGCTTCAAGGCATCCGTCTACCTGGAGAACAAGCCCTACGTCTTCCGCATCATGCGCGACAACGGAGTGCGCGTGTGGGTGGATGGGCAGCTTGCCGTCGGCTTGAACACCCCTAAGGTGGGCGACCCAGAGACCTGGATTAGCTGGACGGACATCTACTGGTTCGAGCGCGTGTACACGCCTTCCTCTGCCGGGGAGCACCAGATCGTCGTCGAATGGGTGGATGTCAGCTATTCGGCGCATCTGCACCTGCAACTGGCCGAGTCCCTTTCGCTGGATCGCGGCAACTGTGGCTGGGCGCTCTCCGACGAAGCCTACTTCAGCCCGCCGAGCGCCTGGTCAGACAGCCCCGGTCGTTACTACGACCCCGGCTCGTACTGCATCCTCAGCCTGCGCGGCACCATAGACCTGACCGGCGCGGCAAACCCCCGCCTGGAGTTCTACGACCGCTACAACCTGCAAACAGGCACTTACGCCCGCGTCGGCGTGAGTGAAGCGGGCACCGGCTCCTGGGTGGATGTGGATGTCCATTACAACGGCACGGACCTCACCTGGGTGCGCCAGGTGTACGATTTGACCAATTTCGGCGGGCGCGACTTCACCGATAAGGTCATCGAACTGCGCTTCGTGCTCGACGCTGTTGCCTCCACCACTGGCTATGAGGGCTGGTGGATTGACAACATCAAGGTCGAAGACCATATCGAGCGGCGCTACACCGTCGGCTTCGAGGACAACATGGAAGGCACGTCGCACTGGTACCCCAGCGGCACCTGGGCGCGCAGCAACGAGATGGCCCATAGCGGCTCGCTGGCCTGGTCGGACAGCCCTGGCGGGCCGTACCTGCATGGCACCAACAGCACGCTGGAACTGGACGGGGTGATTGACCTGGCCGATCCGGCGGTGGTCAAGCCAGAGATCACCTTCTGGCACCGCTACAACCTGACCTACGAGGATGCCATCTACGTGGAAGTCTCCACCGACCGCCAGACCTGGCAGGCCCTGCCCAGCGGCACCTACCTGGTCCGCCGCGCCACCAACGCCAGCTGGGAACAGGTGATCATCTCGCTGAACGATTACATGGGCCAGCGAATCTATTTCCGCTTCCGGCTGGACGCACGTAGCAACACGGCGGTGGCTGACGGCTGGTGGATTGACGATTTTGCCATCCGCAACGAACCGACCAACTACATCTACCCCAACTGGTGCGACGGCATGGAGGGCGGCGGCGGCAACTGGATTCCAGGTGGTACATGGGCGGTCGTCAACGGCCTGGACTATAACCCCGGCCAGGACCAGACGATCCGCGCCTACAAGGGATCCAACTTCTGGTCAGACAGCCCTGGCACCGACTACACCGACCAGACGAACAACATACTGGAGCTGCTGCCCAGGCTCAACCTGACTGGCAGCACCAACCCCGAACTGGTCTTCTGGCACCAGTGGGACCTCAACTCCAGCGACAACCTCTACGCCGAGGTCTCGACCGACGGTGGTGAGACCTGGACCACCGTCTGGCGGTATCTGAACAGCCAACTGCCGTCGGAGTTTTGCAGCACGTGCAGCATCGTGAACCACGGCTACAACCACAATCTGTCCTGGCACCGGGAGGTCGTCAACCTCAAGGATTATGCCGGCCAGATCATCAATGTGCGCTTCCGGCTACAAGCCAGCATCACCAGCAGCAGCCCCACAGTGGACGATGGGTGGTGGCTGGACGACATCTGCTTCCAGGAACACAGCCACGTCGTGCGCACTGCCGGCTTCAGCGACGGGTTTGAAGGCGGCGATGCCAACTGGTATGTCGGAGGTACGTGGAGCATCTCGCCCGAAAACGCACGCCAGGGCCGCGCCTTCTCAGACAGCGTGGGCACCTTCTACCGCCACGAGTCCAACGCCGTGCTGGAACTGAAGGGCGTCATTAACCTCAGCGGCACCGTCAAGCCGACGCTCTACTACTGGGAGGCGTTCAACCTGGCCAGCGGCGATTACACGCTGGTCGAAGTGAACATCTCCGACGACGGCGGCGACACCTGGCAGGGGTGGCGCGATATTCCTCTCGTGCGCCACTATTACACAACGACTCTCTCCTGGGGCCGGCAGCAGGTGGACTTGCGCCCGTTCATCCCGACGGCGGAGTACCCCAACCGCGTCATCCGCCTGCGCTTCCGGCTGTACGCGGTGCGCTACAACAGCGTGGCTGAAGGCTGGTGGATTGACGACGTGTCCATCGTGGATCGCAACGGTATCGAACCGCTGCACCCCCTGCCATTCAACGAGAACGTCGAGTTCGACAACAACTACTGGGTCTTCGAGGGAACCTGGAGCCGCATCCCCTACTTCCGCATGGTGGGCAGCGGCACCGGCTTAGGCCCTGGCGGCTGGACAGGCACCTACTATCAGGACACGAACTTCAACAAGGCCATTGACGCCGGCGAATATCGCGGCACCAAGTACAACGAGCCGGAGATCAACTTCTACTGGGGCAGTAGTCGCCCGTCCGGGGTTGGTCTGACCTCCAGCAACAACTTCATCATCCGCTGGACGCGCACGATCAACGTCGCCCGCGACGGCACTCAGTTCTACATCGAGGCGCGCTCGGACGATGGCATCCGCGTGATCATGGACCCGCCGGGCAACCCGGACACAGACCCCACCTACCCCAGCGGCTGGGCCTGGGACGCCCAGTATTGGGGCGACCGGGGCTTTAGCGATCCGTCGAACCCGACCACCGGCACGGTGACTCTCAACCAAGGGCTGCACACCATCCTGATCGAGTACTACGAGAACACCGGTGATGCCCGTGTGCAGGTGGACTTTGGCCTGCAAGGGCGTGTGTTCCACGACAGCTTCAACTCGACGACCAACTACGTGCACCTCAGCAACATGTCCACGATGCTGGAAGGCATGATCAACCTGGCTGGCACCACCAACCCGGCGCTGACCTACTGGGACAGCCGCAAGCTGGGCAGCGGAGACTGGGTTTACACGGAGGTCTCGACGGACGAGGGCTTCACCTGGACGCCGGTCTGGTCGGCCAATGGCACGGACGCGACCTGGACGAAGCGCCTGATTGATCTGAGCGCCTACGCCGGGCAGCGGATCAACATCCGCTTCCGGCTGGACGCGCGCGTTAACACGAGCGTCAGCGACGGCTGGTACATTGATGACATCGTTGTCGCTGAGTAAGCGGCGCAACCATCGCCAGAGATAGTTCATGGGGCCGTCTGCGGGCGGCCCCTTTTTCGTCACAGAACCCACATGGGCGGCCAGCGCCTGGCGTGTTACACTTGTGCCCAACACGACCTGACTCATTGGCTCCCATGAGGACTGGAATGCCCAACGACGGACTGCTATTCATCCTGGTTGGCCCCTCTGCGGCGGGCAAGAACACACTCATGCGCCGCGTCCAGCAGCATTTCACCGATCTGGACCAGCTCGCTACCGCAACGACCCGAAAGATGCGCCCTGGCGAGCAGCAAGGCCGCGAGCACCTGTTCGTCTCGCTGGACGAATTCCGCCGCATGATCGCCCAGAATAAGCTCGTCGAGTATCAGAACGTCCACCAGGACGACTGGTACGGCACGCCGCGCGAGACGGTCGAAGCTGCGTTCGCTGAAGGCAGAGACCTCATCGCCGACATCGAGTGCCTGGGCGCGGAGCGCATCTACGCCGACTACGCCGGCAACACCGTACTCATCTTCGTCTCGCCGTCCAGCGTCAAAGTGCTGGCCGAGCGCATCCGGCTGCGCGGCAATGTGACCGCTGAGGAAGTCGCGGACCGGCTGGGACGGGCGCGCTTCGAGATGACCTTCGCTCGTCACTGCCACTACCTGATCATCAACGACCTGGTGGAGCCGGCTGCTGAGCACCTGCGCCAGATCGTCGCCAGCGAGCGAGCGCGCCGGCGCGCTGAGGCCCTGCCCGCCGCGCAAATGCTGCCACGCCCGCGCATCCACTGTACCGTCGCCGCCCTGATCGTGCATGACGATCACCTGCTGGTTCGCGCGGACTCGGCTGAGGTACGCCTGCCCACCTTTGCCATGCCTGCCCGCGCTGCCCAATCACCGGCAGACTTCCTTGAAGATCGGCTGAACGAGACGTTGAACCTGGCAGTGGCCGTTGACCGCATCGTTGACCCGCGCTTCGACGAGCACGCGCCCCACCATGTGGCCCTGGCTGCCATCCCTCACGATGTCTACCTCTACTACACCTACCGCTGCTCTGCGGCCAGCCGCCTGACGCCGGACTCGGCGGAATGGGTGTGGCGGCCCGCCGCCGACCTGCGCCTGTCGGATGCACTGGCCAGGGCCATCGCCGCTCCCGCTGGCTGACACGCGCGGCGCAGTTTGTGCGAAAGTTGTCAGGATCGCTCAAGATCGCCCCATGGCGGCTGGCGGCGGGCGCTCATTCGGCTAGAATCGGGAAACAGCGTCCACCCGGCCCGCACACTCTCAGGCGGGCGGCTGGCACACAATGCGACTCATGATTGACGTTGACCGGCTGACCAAACGCTACGGGCGCTTTGTCGCCCTCGATAGCATCAGCTTTCGCGCTGAATCCGGCGAGATCGTCGGCTTCCTCGGCCCCAACGGTGCCGGGAAGACGACGACCATGCGTGTGCTCACGGGGTACATGCCCCCCAGCGAAGGCACAGCGCGCATCGCCGGGTTCGACGTGCTGACTGACTCGCTGGCCGTGCGCGAGCGCGTCGGCTACCTGCCAGAGACCGTTCGTCTCTACCGCGAGATGACTGTGCGTGGCTACCTGAAGTTCATGGGGCAGCTTCGCGGCGTTGACCGGCTGGGGGCGCGCATAGACGAGGTGCTCGACCTGGTGGGGCTGCGCGAGCGCGCCCGCCGGCTGATCAGCAGCCTGTCGAAGGGGATGCAGCAACGCCTGGGCCTGGCTCAGGCCATTCTGCACGATCCGCCCGTGCTCATCCTCGACGAGCCGACCATCGGCCTCGACCCGCACCAGGTTCAAGACCTGCGCGCGCTGATCCGCGAGCTTGGCCGCACGCGCACGGTGCTGCTCAGCACGCATATTCTCAGCGAAGCCGAGCAGGTCTGCGACCGGGTGATCATCATTGATCGCGGGCGCATCGTCGCCGAAGACACCCCCGCCAACCTGCGCGAGGGCCTGGCCCGCAGCAGCCGCCTCTTCGTGCGCGTGGGCGCGGCGCGCGGCGACATCGCCGGGTTGCTGGCGAGCGTCCCTGGCATAACCGGCGTCAGCCCCGCCGCCGACGGCTTCCTGCTGACGAGCGCGCCCCAGGGGGGCGACGTGCGCCCGGCAGTGGCCAGCGCCATCGTCGGCCAGGGTTGGCCGCTGCTGGAGCTGCGTCCCTGGGCGACCACGCTGGAGGAGATTTTCCTGGAGCTGACGGCGCGGCTCGATGGGCCGGCGGGCGACGGCGGAGGGGCACGCCATGCGTAGCGTGCGCACTGTCGCCCGGCGGGAGCTGGCCCAGTACTTCACCTCGCCCATCGCCTATCTGGTCGCCTTTGCCGTCCTGGTGCTGACCGGCTGGCAGTTCAACGTAGACCTCGCCCAGCGCGTGGGCAGGCAGCCGCCGGACGGGGCGGCGGTGCTCGGCGCGTTCGCCTTCTTCACCCTCTTCTTCGCCCCGTTGCTGACCATGCGCCTGCTCGCCGAAGAAGCGCGCGAAGGCACGCTCGAAGTGCTGCTCACCGCGCCCGTGCGCGACGGAGATATTGTCCTCGGCAAATTCCTGGGCGCGTGGCTCTACTACACGCTGATTCTGGGCCTCACGCTGGTCTACCAGGCGATCTGGCTGGCGATCACCACCGCTCGCGCCTACACGCTCACGCCCGAACTGGACATCGGGCCGGTGATCACCGCCTACCTGGGCATCTGGCTGTTCGGCGGGGCGGCGCTGGCCCTGGGCCTGCTCTTCTCGGCGCTGACCGAGAACCAGGTCATCGCGGGCTTCTTGAGCATGTCGGTGCTGTTTATCCTCTGGCTGGGCGACTATGCCGGTCATGTGATCCAGAGCCGCGCCCTGGCCCAGGTGATCCGCGAGCTAAGCCTGCAGGCGCACTACGCCACCTCTTTTCTGGTCGGCGTGATCCGCTTCGAGGATGCTGTCTTCTTCATCGGCGTGATCACCGCCGCGCTGTTTGTCGCCACGCGCGTCCTGGAATCGCGGAGGTGGCGCTGATGCGCACGCCGCGCGCATTCACCCGCGAGACGCTGGCTGGCTGGGCGGGCGTTGCGGGCACGCTGGCCCTGCTCGCCGGCGGGCTGATCGCGCTGCTGGCGCGCGAGATCACCTATGGTGTGTTCGCCTGCGTGCTGGTCGGCGCGGCGGGCATCGCCCTGTGGATGTGGGCCGCGCCCGACGATCTGCGCGCCTGGCTGGCAGGCCGTCCAACGCGCTACGGCACCACAAGCGTCCTGGTGAGCCTCGTCTTCATCGGGGCCATCGCCTACACCTACATCCTGGTGGACCGCGCCAACATCACCGCCGACCTGACCGCCGTGCAGCGGTATTCGCTCAACACCCCCACGCTGCAAGTGATCGATCAGCTTGCCGCGCGCGGCTTCCGCGTGCGCATCGTCGGCTTCTTCAGCCGCGCCAAGCTGCGCGAGCAAGAAGCGGCGGACATCCTGCTGCGCCAGTACGAAGCGGCGGGCGGCGACACGATTCAGGTGCAGTATGTAGACCCCGACGAGCAACCGGACGTGGCCGCCCTCTACAGCTACCAGCCCGGCTACGACGGATCATTCGTCCTGACTCTGCTCGGCGAAGACGGCACGCCGCGCCCACGCAGTGCGATCCAGGCCGACGGCCAGGTGGGGACGGCCTACTTCACGCTGTTCCTGGGCGGGGCCAACGAGCGCGACATCACCACTGGCCTGAAGACCGTCGCCTCCGCCGGCGCGTTCAAGGTCTATTTCACGACCGGGCACGGCGAGCGCGCCCTGGCCCTGGCCGACGACAACGGCATCTCGCGGCTGTTCGTCAGCCTCGACGGGCAGGGCATCGCCGTCGAGCCGCTGTCCCTGGCCGAGGTGGACGAGGTGCCTGCCGACGCCAGCGCCGTGCTCATCGTCGGGGCCTGGGACGATTTCACGGCGCGGGAAGTGGAGCGCCTGGCGGCGTACCTGGAACGCGGCGGAAGGTTGGGCATCTTCGCCGACCCGCCGCTGATCGAGGCGGCCATCAGCGGCGCGCCCGGCAACACCTTTCTCGACGCCAACAGCCCGCTCAACGCCTACCTGTGGGACGAGTTTGGGGTGCGCGCGCTGGATGCCCTGGTCATCGAGACCAGGCCGGAGCTGGTCAATGGCAGCGAATGGCTGCCCATCCTTAATACCATCGCCCCGCACACGATCATGGGCGACGTGCGCAACGAGCCGATCTACACGCGCTTCGTGCGCCCGCTGCAAGTCGCCGACCTGCCCACCGAGCGCCAGAACGCTTACGTGCGCGAGCCGCTGCTGTACACCTCCGACCAGTCGTTTGGCGAGAGCGGGCTGAGCGACTTTCTGGAAGGGCGCATCGCCTACGACCCCGGCGCAGACCTGCCCGGCCCCCTGCTCGTCGGCGTCACTGTGCGCCGCCAGCTTGAGTTCCAGCACGAGGTCCAGCCCCGCCTGGTGCTCATCGGCGATTCTGACATCTTCAAGAATGAGTACGTGAAGCAGGTGCCAGGCAACGTCTATCTGTGGACCGACATCGTGGACTGGCTCACCGGCTTCGCCGACGCCATATCCTTCACCCCGGTCAACGACCCGACGCTGCTCAAGCTGGCTGTCTCCTCTGGCGAGCGCAACACCATTGCCGTCATCACCATGATCCTGCTGCCGGGGGCCGTGCTCCTCACCGGTGGGGCCGTTTGGTGGTACCGGCGGCGTTAAGCTAGAATCAAGGGTTGCGCGCCCGGTCGGCAGAAGTAGCTTCAGGCAGACAGTTGGAGACATGAGCTACCATGCCCCGGTTTACCTCACCCCCACTCGGCGCTAACGCGCCTCGTTGCCCCCTTCCGCCCAGCGGAGAGGGGGCGAGCCGAGCGAAGCGAGGCTGGGGGTGAGGTAAACCACCTGATTGCGCTAGACTTTCCTGAGCTTGCTGAGAAATCACCATGGTGAAGCGAGGGACAGGCTACCTGCTTCTGGCAACCCTGGCGGCGGTCATGCTGGCCCGGCTGATGCTCGACGACCCGGCAGTGCACCTGGAGCAGATGCGCGTTTACGAGGCGACCCAGGAGGCCAGCCAGCCAACCCGCCTGTTCCCCACCCTGCACGACCCGGCCCAGGTCACGGGGCTGGAAGTGCTGGATGTCAGCGCAGGACGGGGCATTTTGCTGGTGCGCGACGCAGGTGGGCTGTGGTACGCTCCTGAGATAGCCGCCATCCAACAGCCCATCGCCGCCGAGTCAATCAACCAGATCACGGCTGAGAACGCGGCAGCAGCGATTGTGCTGCTTGCCGCAACGCAGCAGTACGCGGCCAGCGCCGACAGTCTGGCGCTGTACGGCCTGGCCCCTGCCCCGGCCTATCGCGTGCGCTTTCAGGCGCAGGACAGCGCCGGCGGCGTCTATGAGGGGCTGTTGGAGATAGGTGACGCGAATCCGGATCATATGGCATACTATGTGTACGTCCATGCCCAGCGTGAGGCCGACCGGCACGTTTTCTTGATTCCCAGGCAGACCGTTGACTATCTTCTGGTTGCGCTCACCGATCCCACGCTCGTCGCGCCGGCGCTTGACGATGTGCCAGCGGAGACTGAAACAACGCCGTCTGTGCCCTGAAGTCTGCTTGTGTGACGGGAGTTGGATCAGGGCGGCCCTACCGTTGGCGGTAGGGTATTTTTTGTGCTGAACACTTGACTGCTCGCGAGATGACCGTGGCTGAAGCACGACACGAACTCATTACACCTGACTCGTCGCTGTGGCAAGAACTGATCGAACAGGGAAAACGCAGCGGGTATATCACCTACGATGATATTCTGTCCCGTATGCCCGCCCTGGAGCACAACCTCGACCTGCTCGACGAGCTACTCGACGCCCTGAGCAGCGCCGGCGTGGAGGTCGTGCCGGATTCGCCTGCCAGGAGCGCAGAGCCGGACCTCAGCGAGGCGCTGGCCGAATCCGGGCCTGCCGAAGAAACGCTCGACCCCTCCCTGCTGTACCAGGACCTGATCCAGGACGCAGGGTACCAGCAAGCCCTGGAAACCGACGACGTGGTGGGCCTCTATCTCAAAGAGGCTGGGCGTGTCCCGCTGCTGACCGCCGAAGAGGAAGTCGCCCTGGCCAAACGCATGGAAGCAGGCCAGTTCGCGGCGGAACAACTGGAGGAGATGGCCGACTACCTGACAGCCGACGAGCGGGCGGAACTGGAAGCGCTCGTCGCCGACGCCCAGGCCGCCCAGGAATACCTGGTGCGGGCCAACTCGCGCCTGGTGATCAGCGTGGCCAAGAAGTACATCGGGCGCGGCGTGCACTTCCTCGACCTGATCCAGGAGGGCAACATCGGCCTGATCCGCGCCGCCCGCAAGTTCGAGTACCAGCGCGGGCACAAGTTCAGCACCTACGCCACCTGGTGGATTCGCCAGGCGGTCAGCCGCGCTGTGGCTGACCAGGGCCGCACCATTCGCGTGCCTGTGCACATGGGCGACCAGATCAACCGGCTGCGCCGTATCTCCACCCATCTCACCCAGGAACTGGGCCGCGACCCCACCAGCGAGGAGCTGGCCGAGGCGATGGACACCACGCCCGACAAGATCAGCGTCCTGATCGAGATTTCGCGCCGCCCGATCAGCCTGGAGACGCCCATCGAGGAAGACGCTGACTCCGAGTACGGCGACTTCATCGAGGACAAGAACAGCCCGCAGCCAGCGGAGGTCGTGACGCAAAACCTGCTGCGCGAGCACCTGCAGCAGGCGCTGGCCCGCCTGCCCGAACGCGAAGCGCACATTCTCCAGTTGCGCTATGGTCTGCAGGACGGCGAGCCACACACGTTAGAGGAAGTGGGCCGCGAGATCGGCGTCACGCGCGAGCGCGTTCGCCAGCTTGAAGCCCAGGCGCTGAATCGGCTGCGCCACTCATCGGCGCACCAATTGCTGCGAGACTATCTGCGCGAGACATAGGAGGGCACCATGAGCACGTCCACCAAACGCACGCCTCTGCTGTGGCCGCTCGTCCTGATGGCCGGCGGCGTGGCACTGCTGCTGGACAACTTCCTGCTCGTTGATCTCGACCTGGCCCCCTACTGGCCCGTCCTGCTTGTCCTGGTGGGCTTGCTCATCCTGGTGCGCGGCGACATCGCCCTCAGTTGGGGCGCGCACACCTTCGGCATCACGCGCGGCAGCGTCGAGTCCGCCGCCATCGAGATCGAGAGCGGCGAGATTGACGTGCAGCTTCAGGCGCTGCGCAAGTCCGGGCGGCTCATCGCCGGGCAATATACGGCGCGCTCGCGGCCCGGCCTGGCCGTGCGCAATAACCGCGCCCGCCTCACCATGCATCGCGGCCAGACCTGGTGGCTCTCCTTGGCCGACTGGGACGTGGGCCTCGCCCACGACCTGCCCTGGGAAATTCTGATGAGCAGCCATCTGGGGCGGCTCGACGCCGACCTGCGCGGCATTCAGGTCGAGCGCGCCACCGTCGCCTCTGGCCTGGGCGATGTCAGCGTGGCCTGCCCGGTGCGCTGTCGCGGCGAGCTTGTCGCCCGCTCCAGTTTCGGCGACGTGCGTGTGAGCGTTCCCCCGCGCAGTGCCGCCATCGTCCGCGTGCAGACCGGGCCGTTTGGGCGCGTGCGCGCCGACGCCGAACGCTACGCGGAGATCGCGCCCGGCGTGTACGCCACCGGCGATCACCCTGACCAGGACGCCGAGAGACTCCAGGCCCGCGCCGACCTCACCATCACAGCGGCGACGGTCTTCGGCACGATTCACCTCAGCTAAAGGCCAGTCAGCAGGGGACGCTGCGCTGCCGCGCCCTCGTAGGGGCGTATCGCCATACACCCCATGCGCATCAAGTGAAGGCTTCCGGGTGCGTGGTATGGGCAGAATGCCCCCCTGGCCCCCTCCCCGGCCAAGCCAGGGAGGGGGAAAACGCCCCAACCAGCGGTCACAGTCCCCCTCTCCAGCTCTGCTGCAGAGGGGGATTGAGAGGGTGAGGCCCGCACAGCCAGGCTGAGGGTGAAGTCAGTCAGGATACCCTGAAGTCACAACGTGCTGAGCGGGATCACCTGTGTGGCCGGGCGCTTGCGCTGGCTGCGTGGCACCACGGGCGGGCACTGCCAGGCGTCGGCGGGGGTCGCCATGCGCAGCGGTGCGAACTTGGGCAGGACGCCGCAGGCGAAGCAGTGCCCCCGGCAGTCCTGGCGCGTCTCGCCGAGCAGAGACATCCGGTAATCCTCGGCAAGAAACGACTTCTTCACGGCGATGTCAATATGATCCCAGGGAAATACCTCGTCGAGCGGGCGCGGGCGACGCGTGTAGAAGCCCATCGCCAGCCCTGCCTCCTCGAAGGCACGCACCCACGCCCCGTGATCGTGGTGCTCCTGCCACCCGTCGAACTTGGTGCCCAGTTCCCACGCTCGCTGGATGACCGCCCCCAGCCGCCGGTCGCCCCGGCTGAGGAACGCCTCCAACAGCGTCTCCTCCGGGCGATTCCAGCGCAGATGCAGGCCAGCGCCGCGCATCCCGCGCTGCAACAGGTCTTGCTTGGCGCGAATCTGCTCCAGCGTGTCCAGCGGCACCCACTGGAAGGGTGTGTGCGGCTTGGGCACGAAGGTGCTCACCCCGACGTTAACCTTCGCCTTGCGCCCGTGAATCTTGCGTCCTTCGGCCAGCACTGCCGCCGCCAGGTGGATGATCGCCCCCACGTCTTCGAGCGTCTCGCTGGGATGCCCGATCATGAAATACAGCTTGATCGTCACCCAGCCGCGCCTGAAGACCTCGCGGGCCACGGCCAGAAGCTGCTCGTCCGTCACTGGCTTGTTGATGATGTTGCGCATCCTCTCGGTGGCCGCTTCTGGCGCGAAGGTGAAGCCGCTGCGCCGGTTGTCCTGCAGCGCGTCCATCAGGTCTACGCTGACCGACTCGATGCGCAGGCTGGGCAGGCTGACGCCCAGGTTGCGCTCGCCGAGTCGCTCGCTGATGGCGCTGACCAGTTCCTGGACGTGCGCGTAGTCCGACGACGACAGGCTGAGCAGGCCCAATTCGTCGAAACCCGTCTGGCGCACGATCTCCTCGGCGGCAGCGACGACCTCTTCCAGCGGACGGTCGCGCACGGGCCGTGTCACCATCCCGGCGTGGCAGAAGCGACAGCCGCGCGTGCAGCCGCGCATGATCTCCAGCGGAGCGCGGTTGTGAATCGTGTCCACATGCGGGACGAGAAAGCGCGTGAACGGCTTGGGCAGCACCGGCACGATGCGCTTGCGCACGACGGGCGGCACCCCCTCGCGGTTGGGCGTCACGGCGGCCACTGTGCTGTCTGGGTGATAGCGCACGTCGTAGAAGCGCGGCACGTACACGCCCTCAATTGCAGCCAGGGCGCGAAGCTGCTCCTCGCGCGAGCGCCCGCGCAGATCGCGCAGCGCCCGGCAGATTTCGAGCAGGACTTCCTCCCCCTCACCGATGGCGAAAGCGTCCATGAAGTCGGCCATCGGTTCCGGGTTGTAGCAGGCGTGCCCGCCGGCGATCACCAGCGGATAACGCTCGTCGCGCTCGGCGGCGCGCACGGGCATTCCGGCCAGGTCGAGCAGGTTGAGCGCGTTGGTATAAAGCTGCTCGTAGGGCAGCGTGATCGCCAGCAGGTCGAAGTCGGTCACAGCGCGCTTGCTCTCCAGCCCGTAGAGCGGGATTCCCTCGCGGCGCATGACCGCTTCCATGTCCGTCCAGGGGCTGTACACGCGGTCGGCGAACATGTCTGGCTGGTCGTTGACCAGGCCATAGAGGATCATCAGGCCCAGATTGGACATACCCAGGTCGTAAATGTCGGGGAAGGCCATCGCCACGCGGAAGTCCACCGCGTCCCAGTCCTTGACGACGCTGTTGAACTCCCCGCCGACGTAGCGCGCTGGCTTCTGCACGCTGAGCAGGACGCGCTCCAGCGCGTGGGCGATGTGGTCTGGTGAAGGCTGTGGTCTGCGTTGCATGGCACGGTGTCCGCCTTTCCCATGAAGTTCTGTGCGGACAAGGGTATTGCATTCCAGGCGGGGGGTCAAGGGCCAGCAGCGCGAACACGCGAAGACAACCGTTGACACCCGCCGAAAACACGCTACAATTACCCTCGTTCCCCAGGGAACAGCGCCGAGGTAGCTCAGTTGGTAGAGCACTTGACTGAAAATCAAGGAGTCCCCAGTTCAAGTCTGGGCCTCGGCACCAAAATCCACCGAACTTGAGCCGATTGTGGGATCACACGGGGAAAGTCAGTGGAGGCCACCTTGCCACAACGGGGATTGATAGGCAGTTGGTAAGGGTGCCTAGCACGGCCTGGAGATTCCGCCTCCAGGCCGTGTGTTCTATCCCACCGCGGCGACGACGGCTAGCCCGACCAGGCCGCAGATGGTGGCCACCAGGAACCAGACGGCGCGCCGCAACGTGGCAGCCTTGACCTGGTTGATCGCTGTCAGCACGGGTGCTCTGGCTGCGCATCGTCCTTAACGGTTCAACCTTAGCTCGTCCATCCAGACCCCCAGAGCAGAACATCTCCGACAAACCGAAATCGCCTGAAGAGCCTGGCGTACCCGATTCGCCTAAGCCTGCGCCTCAACCGCCGGCGCAGCCTGAGCCAGCGAAACCGCGCCCGGGCAAAGGGGAATCGGGCGACTGGCCCAAACGTCCTGACAAGGATCGGTGCGTCAAGGGCCCGAAATCGTGAGACCCACCATCACGGCATTGGCCCTACCCTTTCCATTGTAGCACGGTCGTTCTGAATGCACATCCTTCTTAGCAGCTCAACCCTAGCGACGAGTGACGCCACATCGCGTCTGGACTACAATGAGGGCATCATCCGTCTATTGGCACACAAGAAAACCCCTGCCGTCACCGCAGGGGTTTTCTGTTGGCGCACTCCCGCTCTTCTCCGGCTATTCCGTCACGCCGTGCTCTTCAAGCAGCGCCACGATCTCCGGCAGGTCAATGCCTAGCTCGCGCACCTTCTTCAGCGTGGGAATGCCGTTCGCATTCCAGCCGCGCCGCTCATAGACGGCATCCATAAGCTGCTCGTAGCGCGCCTCGCGGTAACGCCGCAGTGCCGCGACCTTCTCCTCAACACTCAGTCCTGCTGGGTCAATGCCCACTTCCTCGGCAAGCTGCTTGTCATAACGCTCGGCCCGCGACTCATACTCGTCCACCGTCACCGGCCCCTTCGCGCGGTACGGCAGGGCGTCGTGCTCGCGCGTCCCATAGCCGAGCCACAATGCCAGCAGGCGCTGGAAGTTGTAGACGCGCTCCGACTGTGCGATCAAGTCCTCCGCCGTCGTGGGCTTGCCGGACAGCCCTTCGTACAGCCATGTGTAGTTTTCGACGTGCTCTGGCACTTTGTTCGGCTCGGCGGTTTCCTTGTTATTGGCCGGCATGATGTCGTTCCAGGGCAGCTTGCACAGCCCGTGCAGGCTG
>CAYNHD010000015.1:0-22359 GCA_964396775.1 uncultured Thermoflexus sp.
GAGGGAAGGGAGAAAGGACTGCTCTTGAAGTCTCTCCCCGCCTGCGGGGAGGGATCTAGGGGGGGCGCAGACCTTTTCAAACGGCCTCTGAGAGACCGTGCGGAAATATGGAGGTTAATCGCTCTGTGAAAGCCGCTTTCTTTACCTTGCGACCTATTTGGCCCGACGAAAGATGAGGTGTCAGCCAATAAAGCCGTTAGCGATCCTCTTTCCACATGGTCCCTCAGCCTCCTAGCCGGTCCGGTCGAACTATCACCCCAACGTATGTCGCAGGTATAAGACGAGCGGCGGTAGACCGCCGAATCGCTGGCGGCCACGCTGAAGACTTTGTCTTCTGATCTCTTGGCGGACCATGTTCGCTGATCATCTTCATTCTGCACTGTTGTCCTGCACTCGGGTGAACTCCGCGGCGAAAGCATCACGGAACTGCGCTTCCTGTCAATCCTGCCCGTGAAGTCTCTATGATGAAGTGACTTGCGATCATTCCCGAATCACCTACAATGCCCTATAAAGGTACATTATGAAAAGCACAATACTTGTCGCGACACTTGGTGCTGAGCCACAAGTAGTGACATTAGCTTTGGATTTGCTGCTTGCGCGCAAAGAGCGCATTGCTTCTGTCATCGTGGTTCACACTACCCCCGACCACGAGCCTGTGCGGTCTTCATTGCAGAGTCTGCACCGCGAGTTCATGGTCGCGCGATCCTATGGCAATGAGATCCTTTTTGTTCCGCATCTGTTGGCGGGCACATCTGGGCCACTGTCAGACGTGATCACGCCCACCGACATTGACGACGCCTTCCGCAGTTTCTACGTCTTGTTACGCCAACACAAGCAAGCTGGACGCCGCATCCATCTCAGCATTGCCGGCGGGCGCAAGACGATGGCCCTCTTCGCTATGGCTGCGGCGCAGATTCTGTTCGGCCCAGAAGACTACGTGTGGCATCTGGTCAGCGACCCGGCGCTTGTGACTTCCAAGAGACTCCATGCCGATCATCCTCAGGATGTGACCCTGGTGCCTGTCCCGGTCGCTCATTGGGGACGGCTGCGTGCCGATGACCGCTCGCGCGTGCACGACTTTGTTGAGCATGTGTTGACGCCCGCCGAGCGCGAGGTGACCGAACTGCTAATTCGCGAGGGGCTATCGAACGCAGCGTTGGCCGAACGGTTGGGCAAGAGCGTCAAGACGGTTGCCAATCAACTCTCCAGCGTTTATGTAAAATTAGGGCGTCATTTCGATCTACCTGAAACCCCGGACCGCACCCTGCTGCTGGTGTTGCTAGGAAGTTATTCCTAACCAAGATAGGGATTACGCCCCATGCTTGACGCGCGCAACTGCCCTACAATGGTACCAACTCAGGAGGAGATGCTCATGGATCGCATGAAGGCTGCCCTAGCTGGCCTACTGCATGACATAGGCAAGTTCTGGCAGCGCGCCGGAAACGAAGCGCGAGGCCCTGGCTATGAATCGTTCGGCCCAGAAGACTATGGCCAGCACGGTGCTCACGCTACCTGGAGCGCCGCTTTTGTCGAGCACTACGTTCCGCAGTCGCTGCGGGATGTGGGCTATGCGGTGCTCTACCATCACAAGCCTCAGGATCATCTGAGTAAGATCGTGGCTCTGGCCGACCGGCTGGCATCGGGTGAGCGGGCTGATGAAACCGACAAGCAGCCGCGTAATCTCCTGTCCGTGTTCTGCCAGATCGGAGAAGACGACCCGTCACGGCCAGAGCCAGCTTATTACCCACTGCGGCCTCTGGTGCTGGACGAGGCAACGATATTCCCTTCGGAGCAGACTGAAGACGACGCGGCCGCATATTCGTGGCTGTGGGAGCAGTTCGAACGAGACGCCGTGGCGCTACAAACCCAGGATGACGCAGAGACCTACATTGAGAGCGTGTATCACCTGCTCTGCCGCTACGCCTGGTGTGTGCCATCGGCATTCTATCGCAGCACGCCGGACATCTCGCTTTACGATCACAGCCGCGTGACAGCGGCCCTGGCCGCCTGTCTCGCGGATTTCGATGAGACCCAGATTGACGAACTGCTGGCTCACATAAAAGATGACACCACAACGCCGCTGGCCTATCTGGTTAAGGGTGACATCTCCGGCGTGCAGCGCTTCATCTACACCATCACTGCCAAAGGCGCGGCAAAGAGCTTGCGCGGGCGCTCGCTCTACCTGCAACTGCTCAACGAGGCCATCGCGCGTTTTGTGCTGCGCGAGATGGGCCTGCCCATCACCAACCTCATTTACGTGGGCGGCGGGCACTTCTATCTGCTTGTCCCGCCCAGCGAGATCGCGCGTCTGGATGCCCTACAAGGCGTGCTAGACCGGCTGTTGCTGGAGCATCATGACGGCGCGCTCTACGTGGCGCTCGGCAAGACGCCGCTGTTCGCGGCCAACTTCCAGATTCGGGAAAAGGAAACGAACAAACCCCCTCAATCGGAGGCGGACAAGGACGTCAGCGACAAGTGGCGCGAAGTGGGGCAGGCCGTCGGAGCGGCCAAACGCCGCCGCTTCGCCGGCGTGCCCGATCTGTTCGATCCGCACGGGCATGGTGGCACGGAATGCCAAGTCTGCCATGCCGAACGGCAGGATGTCACCCCGGACGACGAAGACGTGCGCAAGTGTGCCCTGTGTCGTTCTCTGGAAGACCTGGGGGGAGCGCTGGGTCGCTCGCGGTACCTGGCGCTCGGTCAGATCGCGCCGGTTGAACAGAAGCCGGGCGGCTGGGAAGCGCTGCTGGCAGCATTAGGGCTGAAGGTAGCCCTCCTCAAGGCAGCCCTCCTCGACGACGAATTCGAGAAGCGACTGCGCGACTGGGCAGACGTGCAGCGTGCAACTGTGCTGGGGCTGCGTGACTTCCCTGACGCGAGACTGGTGAACCAGGTGTCCCGCGCGCTGCGTTGTCCGGTAGCGGCGGGTGTGCGCTATACAGTCAACGTCACCCCGCATAAGCTGATCATGGGCCAGCAGATGGTGGCTGAATTCGGGGATATGCAAGAAGCCTCTACCGGCCTGAAGCGCCTGGGGGTGCTGCGTATGGATGTGGACAACCTGGGCTACCTGTTCGGCCACGGGTTTCGCAGCAGAGAAAACGGCAAAGAGCGCAATCTGGCGACACTCGCTCGCGTGGCGAGCCTCAGTTCGATGATGGGGCTGTTCTTCGAAGGTTGGGTTGGCCGGTTGTGCGAGCTGGTCAACGACAAGCATCGCCGCCTGATCACAGTCGTGGACGAGCAGACAGGCAAGCCGATCAAAGTTGAGACGGATGTGCTCTACGCCATCTACTCTGGCGGCGATGACCTGTTCATCGTGGGCGCGTGGGACGTGCTGCCCGGTTTGGCGAATAAGATTCGGGGCCACCTGGAACGTTTCGCCAGTGGTAATCCGGCGGTTCATGTCAGTGGCGGGATCACGCTTCATGGCGGCAAGTACCCGCTCTATCTGGCGGCAGAGGATGCGGCGGGCGCGCTTGAGGGTGCGAAAGACCTGCCGGACAAAAACGCGCTGACTTTTCTGGGCCAGCCCTTGTGTTGGGAAGAATGGGAGGTGGTCAACGGGTACAAGAATGAACTATGGGATTTGGTGGAACAGAGGGAAGTAGGGCGCAGTCTGCTGCATGTACTGCAGCAGATGCACGCGCAGTACCGCAACATGCGTGATGCTCTGGCGGACCAGGGTGGGTCACGAGCGCGCAACGGGCACGACCAAACGGTGTGGGGACCGTACATGTGGCACGGCGCCTACCTGCTCACGCGCCTGGCTGAGCGCTCGAAAGGCGACAGCGCACAGCGTGTGAAGGCACTGCGCGACAATCTGAGCGCGGAGGACTTCCGCGCCATTGAGACGGTTGGCCTGGCGGCGCGCTGGGCCGAAGCGCTGACACGATCGGAAAAGCAGATGAAGGAGGGATAAAGATCATGGTGCAAAGGTGGTCAGGACAGAACCGGGGCCAGAGGGAAAAGCGAACAGGTATCGCTAAGCCATCGCAAGACGAGTTGCGAACGATTATCTGTGGCGATGATATCGAAAGTGCGGAGCTTACGGTGCAGTGGGGTCAGAGTCTAGGGACCGCCCTAAAAGGCACGCTGAAGGCCGCCCAGATGCGCATGATTTTCGGAAAGGCGCGACAGATTGAGATGGGCTGGCAGATGGACAGCGCTGCATCCCATCGCGAGTTGCTCCTGCTCAAACCGAAGCTGCGCTATCAGGCCGAGCGCAAGGAGGAGGTCGAAGACCTTGCGGATGTGCTTACAAAGGCAATCGACCTGGTCAAAACCCAGCAGCATTTCCAGCGCTTCATGGATTTCTTTGAGGCTATTCTGGCCTATCACAAAGCCGCAGGAGGTAACTGAGCGATGCATATCAAACTGCACGGACGGCTGTTCATCAGCGGCGAAATCGTCGTTAAGACAGGGTTGCATATCGGTGGCTCAGGGGGCACATTCTCGATCGGCGGCAACGATAATCCGGTCGTCATCAACCCGATCACCAGAGAGCCTTACATCCCTGGCTCATCGTTACGCGGCAAAATGCGCTCATTGACAGAAAAAGCCTATGGCGTGCCGCTGGTTCATCACGCGAACGTCAGGATGCATACGTGCGAGAATGAGGCGGACTACGAAAGGTCGCCGATTGCCCAGGTCTATGGGATTCCGGCTGCCGAGGGGTTTGGCCTGCCAACACGCCTGATCGTGCGCGACGTGGTGCTGACAGAGAACGCTCGGAAAGCGTTACTAGAAGCCAAGACTGACCTGCCATTCACCGAGGTGAAGACGGAAGTATCCATCGATCGCATCACCTCCCAGGCAAACCCGCGCTCATTGGAGCGCGTGCCAGCCGGCGCCGTGTTCGGCCCGATGGGTCTGGTCTACAGTGTCTTCACAGAGCAGGACATCGACTCGCTGAAGGTCTTGCTCGACGGCATGGAACTCTTGGAGGACGACTACCTCGGCGGGTACGGCTCGCGGGGTAGCGGCAAGATCGTGTTCCAAAACCTGGGACTTCTGCTCAAGCGATATGGAGATTTCATCCAACCAGTGGCGGTGATCGGCCCAGAGCGGTTTGACACGCTTGCCGATCTGTCAGCGCATTTCCTGGACATCCAGGACACATTGCGGCGATGGCTTTTCGACGGGACGTGAGCCATGATTCGTAACGCTTATCGGCTGATCCCCAGAGATGGCGGCGGCTTTCATCTGGGGCGCGAGGGACTGGACCAGGAGGTCAGCAGCGAGACGTTTCCTTCTGACTCGCTTTTCGCTGCTCTGTTCGCCGTCCAGAATGCGCGTGGGGGACCGGAGTCCACAAAGGATATCCTGGAGTCGCCGCCCAGTCTATCATCGGTCTTTCCGTTCGCCGGGCAGTTGCCGCTCTTCCCAATGCCGCGTCTGCGTGTCAACCTGGACGATGCCTTCCAGCCCGGAGTAACCAAAGCGCTCAAGAAGCTGCAATACGTATCGCCCGTGATCCTGACCCATCTGCTGCAAGGCAGCTCGATGGACGGGTGGCTACCTGAAGACACAAGTCCCTCGCAGGGTGTTCTGATGCAGGACGGCAGGGTCTGGCTCGCCCGGCGCGAAACCGGCCTGCTGCCTGACAACTGGCACAAACTGGACGACCAGGCGCTGAAAGCAGAGGCGATCTGGAGAGTTGACCGCGTGCCGCGCGTAGCGGTTGACCGCATCAGCAACAGCAGCGAAATCTATCATGTGGGGCGCACGACGTTTGCCCCTGACTGTGGGCTGTGGTTCCTGGCCGATCTTGACCAGCGGCAGGTGGGCCTGTTCGAGAGCCTGTTGGACCACCTGGGCGACGGCGGCATCGGCGGCGAGCGTTCAGCCGGCTACGGCGCGTTCAGCGTGGAGGAGGCCGTTCCCCCTGACCTGCCATCACCGCAGCGGTCACGGTATGTGATGACGCTTTCGCGTTACAACCCGACGGAGGAGGAGCTGCGGGCAGGAGTACTGGGCGAGGGGGCTAGCTACGAACTCGTGGACGTGGGCGGATGGCTGGCTTCGCCAGAAGGCCCGGCTCAACGCCGCAAGCGCGTGCGCATGATCGAAGCCGGTTCTATTCTGGCCGCGCCTGTGCCGGTCGTAGGCCGGATCGTGGACGTGTGCCCAGAATACGACCAAGCCGGCGCGCCTCAGCATCCCGTCTGGCGCAGTGGGATCGCGCTCACCGTCGGCGCTCAGGAGGTGACTGATGGGCAAGCTGCATGACACCTACAAGCTCACCATCACCACACTCTCGCCGCTGCACATCGGCACGGGCAACACGCTGCGCCAGGGATACGACTACGTGCCGCATCGGGGCCAGACCTGGGTCTTCGACGCAGAGGTGCTGGCGGATATGCTATATGAGCACGATCCTGACGAGTTTGAGAAGATGGTGCAGGGTGTTCCGGCGAGTGACCTGATCCGCCCTGATGAATACGACCTTGCCAGTCCGCTCTTCCGCTACGTGCTGCGCGGGGAGCCGCGCTCCAGGGGGAAGGGAGCCGAACTCCAGGAACAGCTCAAAGACCCCTGGGATCGCCCCTATATCCCTGGCTCGTCACTGAAGGGGGCGCTGCGCACGGCGCTGGCTTATGTCGGCTGGGAGCAACGCAAGCTGGTCGTTGATCCAAGCGAATTGGGTCGCAGTGCTAGGACAGCTGCCCAATCAATGGAACACAAAGTGCTGTTCGGCTCTGAAACAACGCCAAACTACGACTTGTTGCGTGCTTTGCAGGTGAGCGACACCAATGCTGTTCCAGAATGCCTGGAGTTGGCCAATGTGGAAGTTGTGGGCGGCTCCTCGAAAGCATCGATCCCGGTAGCTCTAGAGGCAATAGAGAGCAATACGGTGTTCCAAGCCAGCTTATCAGTTGATTTCTTCCTGATGGGATTGACTCAGGGTAATCAGGCTAGTTCCGATGCCGTGCGTGAAATGGGGTGGGATGACATCCAGCTTGGGGCTTTGGTTCAATTAGCAGGAGCAGTGAATCGTTGGACGCAACGTCGCCTGAACAAGGTAGAAACACAATGGCAACGTGATCCACAGGTACGCTCAAGCATTTCCTCACTGAAGAAGTCATTCCAGTCCCTGGATCAGTCGCATGAATTCATGTTGCAGTTGGGCTGGGGAGGCGGCTGGGATAGCAAGACGTTGGGATATGTGTTGACTCAGAATCCAACGACTTTCCAAAGGGTGCTGGACCAATATCGCTCAGCAATGGTGCGTCGCGGTAAAGCGGACCCAACGAACTATCCTTCAACGCGTCGGGTAGTAGTGCGAGAAACGCAACCAAACACTCTGATGGGCTGGATCAAAGTGCGCATGGAGCGTGTGTGATGAGCGTGTGGCTGCTGGCGAATGTCGGCAACAGCGATCTACAGATAGACAACTCCAAGCTGCCCGGAGCTCCAGCAGCGGAAGATCCGGAGAAGTGGTGGACGCCGCGTCGCATCGGCGAGGCCGTGCGCGACAATCCAGACCGTTTCGCCGGGACGATCAAACTGCCACTGCTGGAGCCAACGATCAACTGGCTGTTCGAACATGAGAACGTCACCGGTGAGGATCTGCGGCTGGTGTTGTTCGCTTCCGATCAGCCGCGCGAAGACACGATTGAGTCAGAGTGGCTCAAAGACACCTATCCTATCGCGGAGGCGCTGTGCAAGATCGTGACGGACAAGCCGTTTCACATCCCGCAGAAGCAGTCGCGCATCGAGCGCATCCTGGGTAGCCCTGCCGATTACTCCAACATGCTGAGCTTCTACACCCAAGCGCTGCCCAGAGTGGCAAAGAGGGTGGCCCCCGACGATCGCATCTTCTTGGAAGTGTCTGGCGGCACGCCGGCCATGGCCTCTATGCTGATCGTGATGGGCGTGGAGGTCTTCGGCGAACGTGTGCGCACGCTCTACGTCGAGCGCGGCGCAACCGTCCCCTATGAGGTAAGTGTCTCGCGCGAGCTATTCGCCCGCAAGACCCGCGACACGTTGTGTGACCAGGTGAAGTTGCATGCCTACGCTGTTGCATTGCAGACGTTGAAAGACGCCGGGCCATTGATTGACCCGGACGACGATCATCGCCGGCTCCTGGCAGCCGTGCTGAACTATGCCGATCGCCGCCTGTCGTTTGATTTCGACCGCGCCCGCAACGCCCTGCAGAACGCCCGGCAGCTCTCAATCGGTGAGGCGCAGGCTCGCATCGGGCGCTGGCTGCGCGAGCTGGAATCGAGCGACACAGCAGAGCATTTGTCCGAACTGCTTCACAGCGCCAATATCAAGCTCAAGTTCGGTGACTACGCCGACTTCACACAGCGTATCTTCCGCTTCCAGGAGGCTACGTTCCGCTCCATGCTGGAACAAATCGGTATTCAGTACTCCGATAAGGATGGGAAATACGTCAAGAACGAATGGGTGCAGACCCAACCTGGCCTGGACAAGTTCCTGGATGGTTATGTGAACCCTCAGACCCAAAAGCCCGACAGAGTCAAGCTTGATCGCCCGCTCAACCGTTATAGCCTGGGAGCTATGGCCGAATACTTTGCCAGGACGGAGAAGTGGAAGCGCTGGCGCGGCACTGTCCAGGCGCTTCATAAGCTCTCGGCGGTGGCCGATCTACGCAACAAAGGTGTGGCGGGGCATGGCTTTGACGGCATTGGCAAGGAAGACATCTCCCAGGCCTATGGCGACACGCCCGAAGTTCTGCTGCGTGACCTGAACACGATCTACCAGGAGGTGTTCGAGCGCGCCCCCGGCCCCAACCCCTACGACGCCATCAACATCCTGATCCTCGACCTGATCCAGGCGGCCCCATGAGCGAACTCGTCTCGCTCGTCATCACCGTGCGGCCCGCCCAGCCCGTGACCCTGCCCGGTCACCTGGGCCGCGCCGCGCACGCCCTGCTGCTGCGCTGGCTGGACGCGCACGATCCCGCCCTGGCCCAGCACTGGCACGACGCCGACGGCCCCAAACCCTTCACCTGCTCCTCGCTGGTCGGCGGCGGGCGGATGCAGCCCGACCGCACGCGCGCCCTGTCGCCGGACCGCACGTACTGGCTGCGCCTGACCTCACTCGACCCGGTGGTGTCACAAATACTGCTGGCCCACCAGCAGCAGCCGCCCGCCAGCATCGAACTGGATGGCGTGACGCTGCCCGTCGAGAGCATCACCGCCAACCCGCAGGCGCATCCCTGGGCAGGGACGGCCACCTACGAGGAGATCGCTGCGCCCTACCTGCTGGCCCGCCAGCAAGCGCCCCGCCGCCTGACGCTGAACTTCACCTCACCGGTGGCCTTCCGCCAGCGCGAGATGACCATGCCCATCCCCCTGCCCGACCTGGTCTTCGGCGGGCTGGTAGACCGCTGGAACGCCTTCAGCCCGGTCGCGCTCAGCCCGGAAGTGCGGCGCTATGGGGCCGAGTGTGTGGCGCTGAACAGCTTCCGGCTGCGCTCGCGGGCGCTGCCAGTCAAGGATGGCGGGTTGCAGGTTGGCGCAGTAGGCACGGCGGGCTACGTGGCCGTGCGCTATGACCGCTTCTGGATGGGCCTGCTCGCTCTGCTGGCCGACTTCGCCTTCTACGCTGGCGTCGGGCTGCTGACGACAGCGGGCATGGGCCAGACGCGGCGCGTGGTGCCCTGAGCACGGCATATCGCCCGCGTACCTTAACAACCGCATAGCGAAAGGAGAAGCCGATGTGCGAAGGAATCCTCCTGTTGGGGTTTGGCGGCCTGGCCTTCTGGCTCCTCTACCACCTGGTGCGTCCCGCCTCGCGGCGCGGGCACGCCTAACGCAGCCGAGGCGCTACGTCCATTGGAATCACCCTCATGCCCGGAAGGGCATTACGACTCACGAAGCTCGCCGCCGCGTTCGCCACTTCAAGCGTGCATTGGAATCACCCTCATGCCCGGAAGGGCATTACGACGACCAGCGGCGTCCCGAACACGTCGCGCCCCAGCACTGGATTGGAATCACCCTCATGCCCGGAAGGGCATTACGACCGAAACTATACCATCGCAGAGCGCGCACTGGCGCTGGATTGGAATCACCCTCATGCCCGGAAGGGCATTACGACGCTCGACTTCGCGATCGGTGGCGGCCTTGCCTTGTCCTAGATTGGAATCACCCTCATGCCCGGAAGGGCATTACGACCGAACAGCTTGCGAACTTTCGCTTTCACTTCCCTGTCAATTGGAATCACCCTCATGCCCGGAAGGGCATTACGACAATGGCTTGCCGCAGTGTGTGCAGCGCATGGTTGTTCATTGGAATCACCCTCATGCCCGGAAGGGCATTACGACGTTCCCAACCCCCGCGCCCGCCGGGGCGCATATAGGCATTGGAATCACCCTCATGCCCGGAAGGGCATTACGACCCATAGCCGTCGTACCACAGCATCTTGTACATCAGGTAGATTGGAATCACCCTCATGCCCGGAAGGGCATTACGA
Organism: uncultured Thermoflexus sp.; assembly: GCA_964396775.1. Classification (GTDB taxonomy): domain Bacteria; phylum Chloroflexota; class Anaerolineae; order Aggregatilineales; family Aggregatilineaceae; genus UBA2029. Next base: position 10,444 of record CAYNHD010000015.1, read on the forward strand.
CACAGGCATGTTGATGAGCAAGTTGTAGAGGCGATTGAATTGGAATCACCCTCATGCCCGGAAGGGCATTACGACCTAGCGGATATACAGTACATCATTAACTTGTATGCTTACATTGGAATCACCCTCATGCCCGGAAGGGCATTACGACGCAGAACTCCCGATGGAACAACCGCTTGTGTTTGTCTGGATTGGAATCACCCTCATGCCCGGAAGGGCATTACGACGTATACCCGGACAAGGGATCGCTGGGCGGCATCTTCTCAATTGGAATCACCCTCATGCCCGGAAGGGCATTACGACTTCGTCATCGGTTAGTCTCCTGGGCTTAGGCCCACTAAATTGGAATCACCCTCATGCCCGGAAGGGCATTACGACCTAAAGGCGGCAAATAGGGCGCGCCGCCCGATTCTGCATTGGAATCACCCTCATGCCCGGAAGGGCATTACGACTCAAGGCTGTACGGGATTTCACGTTCGGTTAGTTTCGCGGATTGGAATCACCCTCATGCCCGGAAGGGCATTACGACGTTCTTGCATGGTATAGTTAATTAGCGCATCAACTTTATTGGAATCACCCTCATGCCCGGAAGGGCATTACGACGGGAGACAGGCACTTAGCAGGAAAATAAATATCCCTAGATTGGAATCACCCTCATGCCCGGAAGGGCATTACGACTGTTTCCTGGCCCCCGACACACCCGCCGGACTCTGCAACATTGGAATCACCCTCATGCCCGGAAGGGCATTACGACTGCCTGCGCGGGTCAATAGATCGCTGACCCACGACTCCATTGGAATCACCCTCATGCCCGGAAGGGCATTACGACAAAATCGGGCGGACAGGCGACGACCTCTGCCTCCATTGGAATCACCCTCATGCCCGGAAGGGCATTACGACTCTTTGAGCGTGAAGCTACGCATCGCGTCCATTGCTCGATTGGAATCACCCTCATGCCCGGAAGGGCATTACGACGACGACGCGCGTCTCGGCGTCCAACGCGGCATAGTCAATTGGAATCACCCTCATGCCCGGAAGGGCATTACGACTCAAACAATCAGTCACCTGAGTTCGCCATGCAACTGCTGGATTGGAATCACCCTCATGCCCGGAAGGGCATTACGACACCTGTTTTGGCGAGGCTGGGTATTGAGTGAATGTGTGCATTGGAATCACCCTCATGCCCGGAAGGGCATTACGACGTAACTATAGTTCCGTCTTTTCCTTGCCATGCCCCAATAGATTGGAATCACCCTCATGCCCGGAAGGGCATTACGACGTATCCAGCGCCGTCCGCAGGTTCGCCTTATCTTGCGATTGGAATCACCCTCATGCCCGGAAGGGCATTACGACGCAGACGTAGCTGGTCTGTTGTTATAGCTTGGCTGTAATTGGAATCACCCTCATGCCCGGAAGGGCATTACGACGTATACCCGGACAAGGGATCGCTGGGCGGCATCTTCTCAATTGGAATCACCCTCATGCCCGGAAGGGCATTACGACGCTGCCTGACCCTGCTTTGGGAACTCCAAGCACATGCTATTGGCTGTACTGAGTCCGCCACTGCGCCTCATGGGCAGAGACTTCCCAGGCCCAGTGTTTCGCAGTTGTGCGTAGATCGGCTAGTTCCAGGCGGCGGGTATAAACGTCACGTCAAACAGAGTCAAGGTGAAGCGTTTTTCACGGCCTCTTGCGGATGAGCCTATACGATGGCCCCTCTATCGAGCCCTATAGAAAAGTTTGATACCTTTTGTGATGTCATTCACTAATCTCGTGCGCTAACCGGGCTTACAGTTAGACGAGAAGTTCAGGATTCAGTTTAGTTATGGAATTGTCAGGAAGCCGGATGGATGCTGAAACCCTTCAGGCTGCAAAACACCAAGCAGAGATCTGCAGGGTCTTTGGCAACGTCAATCGCGTCATGATCGTTTGGGCGCTCGATGACCAAGAAATGTCCGTAGGAGACATAGCCGCAGCGATTGACTCGTCTCTGCAAAACACTTCACAGCACCTTCGCCTAATGAAAGACAAGGGTGTGCTGACATCGCGCAGGAAAGGGCACACTATTTACTACCGCGTTGCAGATCACGAATTGGCCGAAGGCTGCCGCGCTTTCCAGTCTGCGCCACATCAGGCAGTTCCCGCGAGTCCGGATTCTGTGACAAAGAACTCGTCGGGAGCATAGCAGTTAGGAGGATCATCCAATGACTAGCATCGATCTATCCACCATCGTCGCCGCGAAGGTCGTAGATGCGCGCGGAAGTGCCTGCCCAGGCCCACTCTTGGAGGCCAAAAAGGGCATCGGCACCATCGCTGTCGGAGAAATCCTGGAGATATGGTCTGGCGACCCCAATACCAAGAATGACATTCCCAAGTGGGCGCAGAAAGTCGGTCATGAGTATCTTGGCAGCCTGGTGGCGGATGGCTACGACCGGATCTTCATCAAGCGCCTGAAGTGAGAGGAACCTCATGGCAACTGCGTCAGAGGACATGAAGATCCTGATTCTGGCAACACTGTCAGGCGGATATGCCGGGGCTGACTCGGTAGGACAGTTACATGCCAGCTACGCGCCGAACACGTACATCCTGCCAGTGGTCTGTCCAGCCATGTTCTCTGAAGATTTCTACCTGCGCGCCTTTGAGCGCGGGCTGGATGCCATCCTGGTGATGTACAGCGGGACCGACTGCCCCTACAAAGGCGGCGCCGAACGCACAGCGCAGCTCATCAACAGGGTCTATTCGCTGATGACAGAACGCGGCATCAACACGCGGCGGTTGCGGCTGGTCGCCATCTGTACGGTCTGCACCAGTGCCTTCATGCGCGAAGTGGCCCAGATGAACCAGACGCTGGCGGAAATTGGCCCTGTCCGCGATGAACTGGCTGCGGTTGCTCCTGTACAGACATCTTGATCCCTAAAGAAGGTGAGCCAGCCATGACTGTCCATACTATGAAGGCCGATGTATTGGTGGTCGGCGGCGGCATTGCAGGGATGCAGTCCGCATTGGATCTGGCCGATCAGGGATATCATGTGGTGCTGGTCGAGAAGGAACCCAGCATTGGCGGCAAGATGATCATGCTCAGCAAGGTCTTTCCCACGCTGGACTGCTGTAGCTGTATCACGACGCCCAAGATGTCTGCTGTAGCGCACCATGACAATATCGAGCTGCTGACCTACTGCGAAGTGAAGTCAATCAACACCGGCCTCAACAGCGGCTATACCGTCCAGATCGCCCAGAAACCGCGCTATGTGGACATTGATACCTGCACGGGATGTCGCCAGTGCGAATATGCCTGTCCGATAGATGTCCCTTCGGCCTTTGACAGAAATCTGGGCGCGGTGCGTGCGATCCGCGTGCCGTTTTCGACGGCAGTTCCGCAGAAGGCCGTGCTGGACATTGAGAACTGCCTGCTGTGCGGCAAGTGCGAAAAGGTGTGCCCTGTGGAGGCGATTGACTTCTCTCAGCAGCCAGAAACCTTCGAGATCGAGGTCGAGGCCATCATCCTGGCAACAGGCTTCGAACTGACTCCCACGAATGCGAAAGCTGAGTACGGTGGTGGAAAGCTGCTTAATGTGATTGATGCGTTGGTAATGGAGCGTCTGCTTGCACCCACCGGCCCCTATGGGCACGTGCTGCGACCCTCGGATGGTAAGGAGCCAGGCTCAATAGCCTATGTACAGTGCGCGGGATCGCGAGACAAGACGCTTGGCGTTGAGTACTGCTCGCGTGTGTGCTGCATGTATGCTATCAAACAGGCGATGCTGCTCTCTGGAGCGCTTCCGCTGGCCGACATCACTATCTACTACATGGACATCCGCACGTTTGGCAAAGGCTATGAGCAGTTCTACCAGAATGCTAAGGCGATGGGCATCGAGTTCGTCAAAGGCAAAGTGGCCCGAATCAGGCAGGACGAAGACCAGAACCCAGTTGTGCGCGTCGAGATGATCGAGGACGGCTCGAAAGTGGTAGAGCGCACACACGATCTGGTGGTGCTCTCAGTCGGGATGGTGCCCGCGTTTGATCCACACCCGCTGTACGGCGTTCCAACCGCTGATGATGGCTTTGCAGCTATCCCCGCCCCAAACATCCGGCCCAGTCTCACCGCTACACCAGGGATTTTTGCCACCGGCACGGCGGCGGGACCTATGGACATCGTAGACAGCATTGTGATGGCCAGTGCCGCCGCCGCCGAAGCGGCGGCCTACCTGGAAGAGACCCACTCGCCCTTGCCGCAGTTTACAGCAGCGAAGGAGGCCGTCCATGTCTGAGACACTGCCGAATGGTGATGTCCGGATCGGCGTCTATGTATGTTACTGCGGCGGCAATATCAGCGATGTAGTGGACTGTGAGAAAGTCGCCGCCGTGCTGCGCGGACTTCCCAATGTGGTTGTTGCCCGCACCGACATGTCTATGTGCTCGGATGCCGGGCAGGCCCTGATCGAAAGCGATATCCACGAGCATGGCGTCAACCGGGTCGTGGTTGGAGCGTGCGCGCCGTCTCTGCACGAACGGACCTTTCGAGGCACAGTGGCACGAGCGGGCCTCAATCCTTACCTCTATCATCATGTTGGGCTGCGCGAACAAGATTCCTGGGTGCACCAGAGTAATCCGCGAGAGGCAACAGAGAAGGCCATTCGTCTGATGATGGCCGGGATCGCCAAGGTGCGTCTGCTAGAGCCGCTTGAGCCAATTGTGCTCGACGCCGAACAGCACGCGCTCGTCGTTGGGGGGGGTGTGGCAGGCCTGCGGGCGGCGTGGGACATCGCGCGGCGTGGCATCCGCGTGACGCTCATCGAGAAGTCACCGTTTCTGGGCGGGCACATGGCCCAGCTTGAAACGACCTTTCCGGCGGGTGAGGACGCGCGCGCGGCGCTGCATGGCCTGATCGAGAAGGTGCTGGCGCATCCGCTGATCGCTGTGCACACCCGCGCAGAACTGACCAGGGTACGTGGCTATGTGGGCAATTTCCAGGTTGAGATTACCCAGCAGTCGCGCGGTGTGAGCGAGGAGTTCACCCATTTTGAGGAGGCGGCGGCTATCTGCCCGATCGAAGTGCCGGATGAGTTCAACTACGGTCTGACCAGGCGCAAAGCCATCTATCGCGTCTATCCTGGTGCTTATCCGAACCTGCCGGCGATTGACTGGAGCGCCTGTGATGGCTGTGGTAAGTGCCTCGGCGTCAACGGCGCTGGGCTTAATCTGGAAAACCAACCAGGGACGTTTGAACTGAATGTCGGCGCATTTGTAGTCGCCACCGGTTTCAAGCCCTACGAACCTCGCCAGGGCGAGTACGGCTACGGTGAATACCCTGAGGTCGTTACCCTGCCTCAGATGATCCGGTTGCTGGCACTCATGGACGATGGCGCTGATCTGGAATGGAAGGGACGGAAGATTCGGAATATCGCGCTGATCCACTGCGTGGGTAGCCGTGAGATTCCTGGCGTGCATGAGCCACAACCCGATGGGAAGGTCAACGATTACTGTTCGCGGGTATGCTGCACGGCAACGCTGCATCTTGCCAACGAACTGCGCGATCGTTACCCCAGGCTCAACATCTTCGACATCCACGAAGACATCCGCACCTATGGGCGTGGCCACGAGGATTATTACAGCGAGGCATCGGCCAACGGCGTGCGTTTCTTGCGCTTTCACGGGGATGAGCGCCCCCAAGTCCTGGCAGCTCCGCAAGGCGACGACACCCCGTTGCTCGTCCGCGTGAAAGATTACCTGACGTGGGGCGAGGAACTAGACGTGCCCGCCGACCTAGTGGTGCTGGCGACAGGCATCATGCCCAGTCTGGTTGCAGACATCATTGCGCTGCTCAAGATTTCGGCAGGGAAGGATCGTTTCCTGCTGGAAGTGCATCCCAAGCTGCAACCAGTGGAGACAGCCGTGCCGGGGGTTGTGCTGGCCGGAACCGCGCAAGGCCCGATGAATATCCAGGAAACCTGTGCTGCGGCTTCGGCGGCGGCGGCAAAGGTGGCTGTTTTGCTTGGGCAAGGATCGGTCAAACTGGAGCCGTTTGTCGCTCGCGTTAACCACGATCTGTGCGACGGTACTGGTCAGTGTACAGAGGTCTGCGCCTACGAAGACGCCATCACCCTGCAAACCATCAGTGCCAACGGTCACGCCGTACAAAAAGCGGTAGTCACACCTGCCAACTGCGTGGGATGCGGGGCGTGCGTGAGTGCGTGCCCCAATCGTGCGATTGACGTGCAAGGTTGGACGCTGGCGCAGTATGAGGCGATGCTGGACGCGCTTACCGCGCCTCTGCCGGTTCTGGAGAGTGCAGGATGACACAGACACGAGAAGAAGCCAGACAGCGCACGGCAACGCTTAAGCAGGTGCGCGACCAGCATCAAGACACGGTTGAACGCACACGGGCGCTGCTCAAAGAGCAGCAGACTGTGCGGCGGCAGATCTGCCGACAACTGCGCAGCGGGCCGAAGACTGTGCCCGAAATCGCGGAAGCGACCAGCCTGCCAGCCCATGAAATCTTGTGGCATATCACGGCGATGAAGAAATATAGCCTGGTCCAGGAAGTTGGCCAATGTGGTGAGTACTACCAGTATGCGATGGCAAAGGAAATCGAATCATGAGCACAAGGGTCGATCCTTCCTTGCTCGACGAGATCAAGGAATACGGCGCTATCAACCCTGAAGCCTGTTTCAACTGTGGGAACTGCACTGCCATCTGTCCGCTGACGAGCGATGATCATCCATTTCCACGAGGCACGATCCGCTTGCTCCAGATGGGGATGCGCGATCGCTTGATGGAGAGCGCCGATCCCTGGTTGTGCTACTACTGTGGAGATTGCACGCGGACGTGCCCCAAGGGAGCAGAACCCGCTGAAACCATGATGGCAGCGCGGCGTTGGCTGACAGCCCAGTATGACCGATCAGGGCTGGGTGCTAAGCTGTACACATCCGAGCAGGCAATTCTGCGGACGATCATACGGTACGTCCTGCTTACCCTGGTGGCGTTTGTTGCCTACCATCTACTCACAGGATTTGACCGGATCGTCACAGACCGCGTCGAACTCAATACTTTCGCCCCAGTCCTGTTGGTGTGGGCGTTCGTGCTGGTGCATTTTGCGTTTCTGAGTCTTCGAGTTGGCGCGAATACGGTGAATATGGCGAAGCATATCATGCGCCCAACCAAGGACCAGATAGTTGTGCCCCTCCCGGTCTATGTCAGCGAGTTTAAGGAGTTCATCATTCATTTCGTCACTCAGAAACGCTGGCGAGACTGCAGCGAGGCCGGGCACAGCCGTTGGCTCAAACACCTGCTGCTGGCTTCAGGCTATGTCACGATGCTGGTGCTGGTTGTCGGGCTGTTGTGGTGGTTCCAGACCGATGAGATCTACCCGCTGTACCATCCCCAGCGCTGGCTCGGCTACTACGCTACCATTGTCCTGGTCTACGGGTCGTTGGACGTTCTCGCCGGGCGCTTGCGGAAACGAGAAGAGCTGCATCGCTTCTCGCATCCTTCCGACTGGCTCTTCCCAGTGTTCATTCTGGTGGGTGCTTTGACGGGCATTCTGGTCCATGCCTTTCGTTATGCGGGCTGGGCCTGGCCCACGTACATCATCTATGTGGTGCACTTAATGGCGATGTTCGCCATGTTGGACACAGAGGTTGGCATCGGCAAGTGGGCGCATATGATCTACCGGCCCCTGGCAATGTATCTTGAATCGGTGAAGTCGCGCGCTAGAGAGCTAGAGAAGGCTGCACCAAGGCCAGTTCCGGCTGGCACTGATTGAGCGCAGCTCAGCACCTATCCTAGGAGGAGAAGCATGAGCGAAAACGAAAGTAGTCCGATGGTCGTTATCTGCAACAGTGACAGCACGGGGGTGATGCCCACGTTTATCATGGGAGCATCGGGCGTGGGCATCGGCGAAAAGGTGCTGCTCTTTTTCTGCCCGAACAGTGCCAACGTGCTCCTCAAAGGGGAGCTAGAGAAATTCCGGGGCAAGAAGGGCCTGCCCGATCCGGTCGAGCTGTTCAACACGATCCTCGACGAAGGCGGGCGCATCATCTTGTGCGAACTGGCGCTTGAAAACAAGGGGATCAAGAAGGAAGACCTGCGCGACGACCGGATCGAAATCATGAACGCGCCGTCCTTCCTGCTGCAAGCTCAAGGCGCGGGGATTACGTTCACGTTTTAGGCCGCGCAGCGGCATACTTACAGCTTGAGGGCAGTGTCCCTTCAGTGCAAGGGGACGCTGCCCGTTTTGTTGCGCTATCTCTCGGCCAGGCGCAATAGGTCGGCATTACTGGGATCGTGCACAAAGCCCCAGAAGGCTTCGACTGCCCGATGCGGTTCGTGAACCTCGGACCGGATCAAATACACCTTTCGGTGCAGATCAAAACCTGCCACCGGCACCTCAACCACTGTTCCCTCTTGGAGCGCCCAATCCGCGGCCAGCCGTGAGACAAATGACACGCCAAAGCCCACTTCGACGGCTTTCACGATAGCTTCAGAGTTGCCAACTTCTAGACAGATGTCCATATCGTCAATGGTAATGCTGTGTTTGCCCAGTTCGGCGAGCAGAGTACGGTATGTGCCTGACGTTGGCTCGCGGATGATTATGGGCGTTTCCAGAAGCTCCGACGGTTCAATGAACTGCCGCGAAGCCCAGGGATGATCGGCTGGCACAATCAGGATGATATGGTCGTTGAAAAACTCCTGGCATTCCATGCCGTCACCGCACGCATCGTAACTGACGACGCCCAGATCAGCTTCTTCCTTTAGGAGCTGCGGCACGACGAGCGGAGATGTGCATCGCAAGACGGAGATACTGACGCCGGGATGTTGTTCGTGAAAACGCGCGGCGAACTGCGGCAGAATGTATTTTCCGGTCGTGGTGCTGCACGCAATTCGAAGCTGCCCAACGATCCTCTCTTCCAATGACTCCATCATCTGCTGGATTTCAAAGGCTTCGCGCACCAGCTTGCGGGCGCGGGGGAGCAAGAGCGTACCGGCTTCGGTCAGCCGCAGTCCTCCACCGGAGCGTTCGAACAACTCAACGCCCAGCCCGCGCTCGAGCATTTTGATGTGGTGACTAATCGTGGGCTGGGTGAGGTGCAGGTGTGTTGCAGCCTCTGAGAAACTCATGCTCTGAACAACATGCAGAAATGTCTGGAGCTTGGTCAGGTCAATCATAGGCCTCCTCTCCCATGTCAGTCGGCCGGCTTCGGGGCCAAGCTCTGGTCCTTCTGCTCAAAGTGTACCCACTACACGGACATTGACCACCCATCCCGGCTCATCGTGACCAGCCGCACGCCAGCCCGGTGCACCTGCCGAAAATTCGCGCCCTGCTTGATGGCGGCGAGCACGCGATCAATATCTGTGACAACCGACCCAGACAGCACGTCCACGCCATGCTCGAACAGGACGGGGCTGAGCGGCGTGCTGGGTCCTAAGAGCAGAACCGTTGCCGCCGGTTTGCACAATCCCAGCAGGTGTTCCAGCGTATGATTGACCAGAGCCATGCTGGTGATAGCTACAACATCCGCCCGCGGCAGAATGTCCGGCGCGGAATCTGCCGGCAGTTCATCCGCACCCGGGTCAAGCTCCAAGACGATCAGCCTGCCCACACGAGTCCGCAGGCGCGGAATGAAGGGAAAACTGCCGATCAAAGCAACTGTCTTGTTTTTGCCCCGAGCCGCGATGGCCTCTTCAGCATTGAGGTCGCGCCACAGTTCGGGTCTGGGCGGCAGAAGGGCGTTTATCGCGGCAACGCCGACGCTGCTCAGCGGAGGACGGCTTGTGCAGGCCAGGCGTGCCAGCGCCAGCCCGGAAAGGGTGTGCAACTCTCCGGCTTGCGGAACGTCCGGTTCCGCCGAGTGCGCGTACGGCCCGGTGAGTGTTGACGCCAGCCCGCAGCGTTTCTGGCCCTCCGCCAGAACAACCACCGCCGTCCAGTGCAGCCCGATACACACATCGAGCACCTCAGCGTCGGGAAGCGTCGCCAGGAGATCGCCGTCATAGGCTAGCAGCGCATCCGTGCAGGCGCGATCGCCGGAAGCCTGCGTGCTCATTGCCGACAGTGCGAAATACGATGGTGGACGGGTTTCTTTGTTCACACGCTAAGCGTCTTTCTTCTTCTGCTCCTCGAGGGCGACAAACGCGCGGAAGATATCGCTCTCGGTGATGATCCCCACCAGTTTGTCCCCGTCGAGGACTGGCAACGCACTGATCTTGTGCTCTAACATCAAACGGCAGCCTCAATGAGAGATGCCGTTGGAGACGTGGTCTTCGGGTTGTGCGCCATTAGCCGACGCACCGGTAGCTGTGCCAGTCTCTCGCTGATGTGGAGGATGTCAAGCCCGGCGATGTTGATCGGGTTTATCTGCCGCAGGTTTTCTAGCGTAACCATACCGACCAGAGTGCCTTCGTCCACAACGGGAAGGCAACGAATCCTGTTTTCAATCATGAGCCAGTAAGCATCCGGCAGCGTGCAGTTGCTCGCAACAGTGATGACATTGGCGGTCATCCAATCCTTGACTTGTTTGGACATCACAAGGCCTCCTCAGTCGTCGGGCATAGGAAGGGCCCCGCCCAGCTTCTGCAGCGCGCGAGCAAGAAATGCGTTGACCTGCGTCATGACCTCAGCCGCCGCCAGGATGTCTGCGGAAGCGCCCTCGGCCTGTGCGGCCCAACTGCGGAACTCATCGGCGTGTTCTGTGTTGTGCTCAATCCAATGGGGGATCAGCACGCGCAGCTTGTCCGTCTCTTTCATGTGTCACCTCGGTGTGTCTCACTGTTTCCAGGAAGACCCTGTTCTTCATCAAGTCAATCTGGCGGATAGCGGCGGAGACGATGCGTGGCGGTTCGAACAGCTTGACCAGCCGAATCCCTTCCGGGATTGCTTCGACCAACATGACGTCATCCATGATCTTTTCATCATCCAGGTAAACAGCGACCTGACACATGCTTCCCTCCTGGAATCCTGGAGCCTGCCCACCCTGCCGGGCGGCGGGGTGACGCGCCCATGTCTGTGAGCGACAATACCTTTCACATCCATCAAAGCGCGCGTTGAGAGCTGACAGCCTCCTCGACCTAGAGCGTGTTATACACTTTTCAACCCCTATCCTCCGACCCCTTTCCCCGCTTGCAGGAAAGGGGAGAACTGTCCCTCCCTGCCAGCGGGGAGGGACTACAGGGTGGGGTTATAGGGCGCTACTTATGCGCCACCCTGCACGTTACGCCTCGCGTGCGAGGTTCATAACGCGCGCCATTTCTGGCACAACCAGTGTGCCTACCTTATCGCCACGTGTTCTTGCACACGTACCGGAATGCGCTGCCACATCTCATGGAGCGCCCGACTGACATGACCCTCGGGCAGGTAAGCCGTGATCGTCTGTCCCTGAACCATGGCCTCAGTTACGCTCAGATCAAAAGGGAGTTGACCAATAACAGGCAATCCCTTTTGCTGACAATAGCTGGTAATAGTATCGGTTCCTGCCGGGTAGAGATCGGCCTTATTGATGCACACCAGGGGCAGGATCGCAAAGTGAGCTGCCAGATCCAGCGCGCGCTGCATATCATGGATACCTGCTGCCGTCGGCTCAGTAACCACAATCGCTACGTCTGCGCCAGAGACAGTAGCGATAGCAGGGCATCCGATCCCCGGCGGCCCATCCACGATCATGAGCGGGTAGCTCTCGCGCACAGCCTGGGCACAAGCGCGTTGTTTCAGCAGGGTGACGAGCTTACCTGAGCTTTCCTGTGCAGGTGCCAGCCGCGCGTGAAACAGCGGCCCGTACTGGCTGATTGAAAAGAACCAACGCCCCGAAACACGGGGAGTCATGGCAATAGCATTGCTGGGACACTGAGTCTTGCAGGTGGCACATCCTTCGGGTAGTGGTGAAGTTTTGACTGATAAAGCATGAAAAGGTAAACCAGGATGAA
>CAYNHD010000016.1:0-17051 GCA_964396775.1 uncultured Thermoflexus sp.
CCTCATACGATGCATGTCAATCTCCCTCTCAACGCGATGCCAGGATCGCATCTAAGTAGACAGCGGTACTACGCGACGATAAAGCGCCAGAGCCACGTGCCACTGGACACCCTGGCGGCTGAGAGCGTGTATGGCTCCCCCTCACCCCTGCGGGGGATGAGGGAACAAAACGGCTTACCAAACACGCTCTAGGCGGCCCACCGAGAGGCGGCCAGACCAGTCGAGAGAAAGCATTGCGCGTGTTCACCTCTTCAAGGCGGCCCTCACCAGATCAACGGATCGCTTCAGGAACGGCTTGGGGTCTTTCCAATCCAGAATTGCGAATACGTGTGGCTTGATGTACGGTCGGACATATTGAGACCAGCCAAAGCGTTCTTGCCGGAAGCTCTTCACGCTGTACCCCACGTCGCGCAAGAGATCGATCCAGTAGACACCCGCCCGGAACTCACAGGCCTGGGGTAGTTTGCCCTCTACCAGATGCTGGTAATGGAGCCACGGAAAGTTGATCCCGCATTTCACGGCCAGCAACGTAGAGAGATTGTGCCTGCCGTTGACTTCCATGAGTTTGTGAACCCCATCGCGCGGGTCTCTCTTGAACTCGGTGCAGGCGTAGCCATAGAACCCCATCGCCTGAAGGATTCTGCGCCCCGGCTCGAGCACCTCTGGAATCACCTTGCTCAGAACCACGCAAGGAGAGCCGAATGTCGGCGGGGCATTTCGGATTTTCTGGGCCGTAAACTCGACCAGAGGCTCGCCGTCCCAGAAATAGGCGTTGTAGTTGACTCCGCAGTCATCGCCCCCAGGGATGATCTCCTGTAGCATGACCTCCAGGCCTGCCTGCGTCGCTTCCAGATAGACCTGTACCATCTGCTGCGCTGTCTCGGCCTGTACCATCTTCCGCTTGAACACCGCATAGTAGAGATGGCTCTGGCACGGCTTCACCAGGCAGGGAAACTCGATCTGCTGGGCGAACTGCTCTGCTTCGGCCACAGACTGCGGGACTATGGTCTTTGGGGCAGGCACGCCGTTGGCATCGGCCAGGGCGTAGGTGCGCTTCTTATCCAGAAAAAGCTCGGTAATCGCCCATTCCGTGAATCCCAGCTTATAGTGCGGCTTGAGAGCGTCCATGTGCCGGGAGACGGCAGACAGTGCCGCATCCGAAGTGGGGAACATGGGGCATCCGGCGAAACGAGGGGCATGGTCAAGCAAGGCAGCAATGAACCCATCCTGATCATAGGCTGGGTGCGGAACCAGGTAGCGTTCCTGGACGTATCTGGACGTGTAGCCCATATCGCGCTTTTCGTGATAGAAGACGACCGTGGGCACACCCATTTGCCCAAGCGCACGGATTACGCCGAGACCCATTGTGTGGCTGGACAGGACAATTGCGGGCTGCATAGTTCCCCCTCGGGACGCTCAGACCCATCATTCACAGCAAGACCTTGCGGAACCCTGCGCCCCCGCCCGCTGAGCTTTTCTGGAAACACAGGACAGGCTCAGGTGCCCAACGCGGCGACAGAAAACGGTACATGAAGGCCATCAGGTGACGATATGCCAATGCTTTGGGCCTGGAGCGGGCAAGCATCTTCTTGAAGTGCGCGCTCTCAGCGGGCAGCGGCAAGTACACGGCGCGCAGGGTGAAGCCAAATGAGCTGACAAACTCTCGCAAGGTCTTGTAGGTGAAGTAGCGGACATGGCCATAGAACTCGTAGCGGGTGCGCTCGTTGTTGGAGAGCGGGTTATGAAACGTCTCCCCCTTAATCACCAGGCGCGGAAGATACAGGATGGACGCATAGTTCGGCGTTGAAATATACAGGTAGCCGTTGCTGCTCAGGATGCGCCCCGTTTCCCTCAGAAAGTAATCGGGATGCAGCAGGTGCTCAATGGTCGCCAGTGAGATGGTGGCGTCGAAAGTGCCATCCTCGAAGGGATAGGGGGTCTGCTCGTCGTCCAGATCGAAGGAGACCGTCTGGAGGCCCAGCTTATGGAGGATCATCAGGCAGGTCGGCGTGATGTCGTTGCAGATGATCTCCGCCGGATAGCCATTCTTGATCCGCTCGCCCACCAGCCCCACGCCCGCCGACAGGTCAATGATGCGCTGGTGGGCGCGATCCTCAAAGATCGCCGGGAAGACCCGGTGTCGCTCGTGAAAACTGGGATACTGCTCGACACTCTCAATCCCTGCCAAGCGCCTCTCTTCGATGTCAACCGCGTTAGTCCTCATGCTGTCTGCCTCTCTCCACTCAAGGCTCGCGGGGCGTTTCGGCTTCCCCCGTCTCCCGGATCGCGTGTACCTCTCAAAAGACAATGACGCGCCCCGATCGGGAGAAGGATCGCGGGCGGCCATTCAGCGTCACTTGCTCTGCGGCAGGGGCAAAAAGCGTCACTTCTCCAGACAGATTGCCAGATACAGAGACCGCGCTGCCGCTAAAGACCGCTTCAAACACCGTGCTCGCGTCCAGCCCTTCGATCAGTGTCTGATCGCCAGCAGTGGCATCCGTCAAGAAGGTGCCGCCATAGATGAACAGCCTCTCAAGCGTATTGTCTGGCCCCCAGGTGACGACCGCGACGCGCCCATCGAAGCAATAGGGGCCGATCTCAAGCGGCGACTGGGGCTTGTCGAAGGCCAACACGACGTCAATCACCTGCTGGCTGGCATCGTTGGGTTGCAGGCGCAGGACGGCTGCCTCGGATGTTCGGTCTAGCAGCGCGACTGCCGGACGGGAGTCCCACCCTGCCCTGTCTGTCGGGTACAGAACGCTGGCGAACAGCACCGAGTCCGAAGGTGACTCAGGACGGACGCGGACATAGGGAATGGCATCAACCCCCATGGTCGCCACGAAAGGCTGAGGGGAGGCAAACCCGATGCCGAGAAGCTGGCCGTCCTCTCCACTACCCCGTATCCACATCCCATCCACTGAAGCGCCGGCCTCCAGATGCACAACCCAATCCACCTGGTGGGGAGCGTCGGCTTCAACACGATCAAGCATCACCAGGTAGTCCGGGCGTATGAACAGCACGTACCTGGTTACATCGTTCAGGCCCTCGACAGTGCTGTAGCGTTGGGTGGCGTCGGCGACCAGGAAGTTGAAGTGCGTCGAGTTGACAGTCGCTTCCAGGAATCCCTCGCTATCAGCGAAATCCTCCGGGAAGCGCCAACTGCGGTTCGATGGTGGAGCGGATTGCCCCTCGCCATCAATCAACAACGTGTTGTGGTAGGAGGTATCGTGGCGGCCTACCTCGGAGTCCTCTGGGGCCAGCCAGCCATTTCGATAGACGTAGAAGCTGTTGGTGTCATCGTGATCATGCCCGACGTTGAGCTGGCAATGCGTCTCACTGCATGGAGTTTCCCAAGGAGACTTTTCCTCGACAAATGTGTTGAAAGCGAATTGTCCCCCATAGGCACCCGTTTTCAGCCCAAAGATCAGATCGTCGGCTTGCCAGCCCGTGCGCCAGATCACAGCGGAGAGGTCTGGAAACTGGCGGAAACCGGGCAGATCAGTGGGTGGTTGGGGCGCGATCGTGGGGTCGTAGGCAAGGTACTCAAAGACGTACCAGGGCGCGGTATAGACGTTGCTATCCCGACCCAATGCGGCCATGATCTGCGCGGTCAGCCATTCAGCATGGCCGTCGCCATATTCCTGGGCAATAAAGCGCAACACGCCGTAGAGCGGGCGATTGTTGACCCACCCCGCGTCCAGGTTGCCGAAGGACAAAAGGACTCCCGAAGCATCCGGCAGGTAATTGTACAGCCACCAGTACGTATAGTTGCGCAGATAGGTATGCGCTATCAAGTCAATACCTGTGAGATCTCTCAGGGTGACCCAGAACGGCAGCGACATGGTTAGCAGGTAACCCTGATAATTGAACCCTTCATGCCAGCTTCCGTCCGCAATGCCTTCCAGAAACAACTGTCCTATTGCCAGCCGGTCCTGGGCCTGTTCGATCCATAGCTGCGGGTCTAGCGGGCCAGCCTGACAGTCTTCGGCCCCACGAACCACATCAGAACGCACCCACCCGCCGTCCGCCAGGTGCCACCATGTGTGATCGTCCG
The DNA here is from genome assembly GCA_964396775.1 of uncultured Thermoflexus sp. Lineage (GTDB taxonomy): Bacteria > Chloroflexota > Anaerolineae > Aggregatilineales > Aggregatilineaceae > UBA2029. Next base: position 4,055 of record CAYNHD010000016.1, read on the forward strand.
TGCCCTCCATCTGCCCGATAACTTCTGCAGTTTGTCCGGGTGCAAGCGTCCCTGTGACTTCAGACGCCGTACTGCTCCAGGCGCGGATATTCACTGCCATGTCCCCAGCGGGGAAGATGGTGCATTTGGCCACCAGGAAACCATCATTGATCAAGGCCAGTCCAGCCATGCCCAACGCACTGTTGTTCACCCAGTAGTGGTTCTGCAGGTACGACTTGTGCCACCAGTTGCGCCATCCGAATTCGTTGCGCTGCGTGCTCGCCTCGTACATGCGCTGCGCCCATTTAGCCAGACTCTCGCGGACGGCGATCTGCTCGTCGGCAGACAGGCGGTTATACAGCCAATCGTAGGCCAGCGCGCTGCCATACAGCATATGAGCCAGACTCAGGTCTCGCTGGTCCCGCTCGCTCCACTGCTCCCAGCCGGCATAGGTGAGGAGGTAGGTCTTGGCGAGATCGCAGTACTGGGCTTCCTCGGTGACCGCACAGACGAACGCCATCGCGATCAGCCCGTTGCCAGAATTGCGGTAGAACCGCAGACCTTCGTCCGGTGGGCTTGTGGCTGGGGGCCGAGTCCCAAGCTGCTTGTCTACAAAAGCCTGAATCGGTGCCCAGATGCTCTCGTGCGTGGTGAGCGTCTGTGCCCGCAGGGTCGGGATGTCTTCAGCAGTGAAGAACAGCCGGGGGTGTCCGCTGATAGCCTCAAAGGGAGAGGAGGCAAGACCAGGCTTGCGGTCGTGGCCCCCCACTGTTCCCAGGCCCACTACCAGCAACACCCCTATCAGGACAATCACCCGCTGAGCAGCCTTATCGCCGGCTCGTGCCCTAATCATCAAGCGGTCTCCTATGTTTGTCGTCCACCGGATTACTCATATCAAGAGACAGCCTCTCCTCCTGTACGCTTAGCAGAGTGTTCAACAGCGTGAAGTAGGCTAGACGCCGCTGTTGCTGGCGCTGGCCCTGGACGAAGGTTCGATCCATCTCCAGGACGAGTTGGGTGCGGCGGGCGGGGTGCTCGTACAGCGCGAGAATATGCTGTGCGAACTCCTCGACGCATCCTGGCTCGAAAAGCAGTAACGCCGTCGGGGAGAATCCTTCCTCAAGCACCGGTAAGCGAGAAGCGACCACCGGAAGCCCCATATAAGCGTATTCGAGCACCTTCGTGGGCACCGCCACGTCCATATGGGGGTCCGAAATAGCCGTGTAGATGCCAATGTCCGCCTGCGCCAGGTAGCGGGGCACCGCGTCCAGGGGAATGGCCGGCACCAGCTCAAGGTGGTGCAATACCCCAAGCTGTTCGGCGCGCGCGGATAGCTCCTGCGAGTATGCAGTCTGCTTGCCGATGATCTGCAGATGTATCCCAGGAATCCGCTCGGCGAGGAGGGGCAGCGCATTGACCGCCACATCCAGCCCATAGCGAGGCGCAATCGTCCCGGCGTAGATCAGGACAAAACGCCGATCTCGCAGGAGGCGATCCTGTTCGTACCGCTGACGGTCGAATAGTCTCGTGTCCACCTCATTGCCGATCACGGTAATCGCGCTGGGGGGCAATCCTCGGCTGACAAGGCGCTCCTTGAAAACCGGATTCGCGGTAATGATGGCGTGGGCCAGCCGCGCCGACAGCCGTTCCTGCAGGCACATCATGCGCACCAGCCTGGAAGTCGCCGGCTTCGAGTACTTGGACATGGTGAACTCCGGCGTCGGATCATGGATGTCCAGCACCAGCTTCGCGCCCAGCACCCGGGGGATGACCGCCGCGAAGATCAGGAAGTCCGGCATGTTGTGCACGTGAATGACCTGGTAGCGATTGCGCGCGTAGAGGGCCAGCAGCCGGATGGTGTAGAAGATGAGGGCCAGCGCATATTCCACCACATAACTGCCCGGCCCGCTGTAGGCCCGGCTCACGGGGATCGTGAACACCCGCAAGCCCTCGGGGGGCGGAGCGGCAGGGCGCGTGCGGGCACTGACGCACAACACATCCACCCTGGCACCGGCTTCGGCCAGCGTCTCGGCATAGGACCTGACGCGCCCATCGTAGTAGTAGTACTGGTGGACGATCATGGCCACTTTGAGATCAGCAGGGTTTACCATAGGCCAGTTCCATCGAATAGGCGCCAGGGTCACCGGGCTTTAGCCTGGTAAGAGATTGCGGATTGCGAATCTCGGATGACGGATTTGACATTTCGCAATTCGCCATCCGCAATTCGCAATTCAACATGGCGCTTGCCCCCTTACCTACTGCCCGTTCAACACATCCATGTAGACACGACGAATGCGCTCCGCCACACTGGCCAGGTCCAGCCGTTTGCGTCGCAGAATCTCACGCCCGTTGGTGCGCCTGGCCTCGGCCAGAACCGCGATCAGCCCCTCGGCCAGCGCCTCTGGCGTGCGCGGGCAGATGAGACAACCCTCGACGCCGGCCAGCAACTCGGCCACATCCCCTGTGTTGACCGTCACCACCGGGAGGTTGCAGGCCATCGCCTCCTTGACGACGTTCGGCGATCCCTCGACATAGGAGGTGAGTAGCTCAACATCGCAGGCGTTCATGATCAGAGGCACTTTTTCGGGCGGCGTCGGGTAAAGCGTCACAAGCTCGATGTCCTCTGCGGTGCGCTGCGCGGCGATCTCGACGGCGGCCTTCGCCACCGGAAACGCCTTGCGCGGGTTCAGGGGGTGGCCTGGGAACAGCACGTACCGCTTGTGCGGGTCAAAGCCGAGGGCTGCCCTGGCTTCTGCGGGGTCCACCGGTCGGAATAGCTCCAGGTCTACGCCGTTCGGGATCACGTGGGCCGGGACAGGAGCCACCACCCGCGCCATTTCCTCCGTCTTGACGACCACCGCTTTCACCAGGCGCGCCAGCCGTTTGTTGGCCTGCACGACTACCCTGCTAAGCCAGGGGATATGTCCCCCCGCTCTCGGCGTTCCCAACAGATCCGATCCCATGAAGGACACCACAATGGGCCTGCGAAACTGCGTGCGAGCCAGCCAGCCGCAGTGCCCAAAATGCGCGTGAATCAGGTCGTAGGCAGGCGCTTCTGCCCAGAAGCGCGGCGCGGCCAGGACATACTTGAGCTTGCGCTTTCCCGTGACCTGGCACACCCCAATCTCGATCCCCAGCGCGCGCAGTGACCTGATCTGGTGCGCCAGCGGAGACATCGAGTTCGGCGTCTCTGAAGTGGGCAGCGGCAGCGTGACCATCAACACGCGCATCAGAGTCCCCCCTCTTCGCGCCGGGCCTGACGTAGCCGGGAAGCTCCCCCCACAGCACTCGCCTGTTCGGATCCAGCCGACCGGGGAGCCATGAGAGCGAGCAAGTGGTACAGGATCATCGCCAGGTAGCGCGGATAGGCCCGCTCATCTCTCAAAAAACCGTAGTCTCCCCGCGAATGAGGGAAACTCCCGTCAGGGCGCTGGGCACGCAGCACATAGGCCAGCGCCCGGTCGGCCAGCGGCGCGTAGTCGCCCAGGCCCATCTGCCCTGCTCTGGCGAACGCGGCTGCCAGAGCGGAGGCGTGGTAGATCACCGTGCGTCGCGGGTGCGAGCAGTCGTAGTACGCGCGCCCATCTTCAGCGAGGCCACCAGACAGATAGCTGAGAATTGAACGGATGACCAGCAGGGCCGAAGGGTCGGATGTCACTTCCCAGTAGTGCATGAGGTGCAGCGCCTGGAAAGCATTGTACTGGTAGCACTGGAAATGGAGACGTTCTCCACCACTGTCCACCCCATTGACCGCGTAGGGAATCTCGCCAGTGGGCATCTGGACGGAGCGCATGAAGGCGACAAGCCCCGGACACCGTTCCAGGCAGGTCGCATTGCCCGTCGTTTGGGCCAGGTCTGCCAGGAAGCGCAACAGCAGAGCGGAATTGTTAGGAACGCGCGCCCTGCGATCATGCGCAAAATAGTTGACAGCGATCAGATCGCCTGCCTGCTGAAAGCCGATCTGATCTTCCATATAGCTGTGCCATTTCAGCGCGGCATCCAGGTATTTCCCCTCACCGCTGTGCCGGAAGCTCGCCAGCAGGCCCGTAGCCCCCCAGACTCCTTCGACGGTGGCCGTGCGCCCCTTCCACTCGCGCACCGGATAATCCCATCCCCCGTCGGGGCGCTGCCGCCGGATGACCGAGTCAGAGCACGCGCGCGCGATCTCTCCGAATCGCTCCTCCCCAGTGAGTTCGAGCAGGGCCCAGTTGCCCAGAATCCAATAGGCCTGCGCCTGGACGAAGTAAACATCGTCCCGCCAGGGTAACCATCGCAGGGCGCTTTTCACGAAACGGTATACGCGGTAGTTCAAGCGCAGCCCCGGATCAGGCCCCAGCAACTTCTGATCCCGCCAGTGAGCGGCGACGAGGTACGTATGAAGATGCAGGGGGGCGGCGATGCGAGCTTCCATGAGTATTCCCCCTACTCCTCGCGCTTAATCTCATCAAGCCGGGCCGGATAGGCGTCTGGAGCCAGGGGCCGGATGAGGAACCCGCACAGCATACCCGCCATCATCAATGTCCGGCGCACCAGGCTGTAGAGGGTCTGGTGAACGCTGCGCTTGCGGTACAGCGTCAGAGTGACAACGGCCAGCGGCGCAAACGCCCACAGCCCGAACCAGACCCACTGCTGAGTCAGCAGGGACAGCAGCAGGCTTACCACACCAGCAGCCAGGCCCAGGGCGGGCAGACAGCCGAAGCCGCGCTCTCCAAGATACGCCCAGAAAACCCCGCTGCCCAGGTGATAGCGGAGAATCTGGCCAGGGCCGAGGTACAGCTTGCGCTTCCAGCGGGCGAGCAGCGTGGAGATCGCTTCGTGTGGCTCCGTATAGTGGCATACCGCCGGGCAATCCAGCTCAACGACACGATAGCCTCGCAGCCGGATGCGCACGCACAGTTCTGGCTCCTCGTCAGAGTAAAAATGTGGGTTGAAGGGTCCTACCTCGTTGAGCACCGCGCGGCGGTAAAGGGCCGCACCGCCGCCATGCTTTACCTCGATCAGGCGGGTTGGAGCGTCCCCTTGCTCCACCGCCAACGGTTCGCCGCGCGGTGTGTGCAAGGGCCGGTCAACCACCAGTCCGGTCACTACGGCGATATCTGGCTGCTCCCCTAAGACCTCCAATGCTTTTTCCAGCCACCCCTGGCACAGTTCCATGTCCCCATCCAGGAACAGAACCAGGTCGCCTGTTGTGCGTTTGAATCCCACATAGCGACCTGCAGCCGCGCTGAGCCGTTGATCCGCATGAAGGCGGTACACGCGGATCGGGTAGCGGGCCGCCTGCGCAACAGTCCCGTCCTCTGAGGCCGAGTCCACCAGCACAATCTCGCGTGAGGCAAGGCTGGCCGTTCGTTCGAGCACGGATTCGACCAGACGAGCGACATTCCACTCCTGGTTCCTGGTGATCAGGACAACGGATAGGTCAGGCATAGATGCTCTTTCAAATCCTGGCCGTGCGATCCCACGCACAGCCAACCGCGGCGGGTCGTCTTGCGGATGGCAGAGCCAGCCAACGACGCCCATTGGTGGCTCCAGCTACGCAGAAGCTGGCGGAGCCAGACGGCGATCATGCGTCGGCCCCCTCCTCTCCTGCCGCATCCGGCAGCGGGCGGGGTGCGCCCTGAGAATCTTGCCGCCCAGGGGAACCGCTCTCCCTTCGCTGCGCGCTTCGCCGCAGCGCCTTTGCATCCGGGCGATAGTCGCGGTGAGCGTCGCTGCTGGGGGTACAGTTCAGCACGATGTCAATAGACTGGACGTTCAAGTTGGTCAACTGCTCAAGCATGGACGACAGCATGTCGCGGCGCACATGGCCCAGGCGCAAGACCAGCAGTACGCTGTCCACCAGGGAGGCGAGGATGGCTCCATCGGCAACGGCCAGGAACGCCGGGCTGTCTATTAGGATGACATCGAAGTATTCGAGCAGGGTGTTGCGTAGATCAGCCATCGCCGCCGATCCCAGGAGCGCGAAGAAGTCGGGCGTCCAGGGGCCGCTGGTGAGCACATGCAACCGCTCATGCTCACTGAGGTGGATCGTCTGTCCTAGCTTGACTTCAGTCTCCCCCGCCAGAACGGTGCTGAGGCCACTGTCATTAGGCAGGTCAAAGATGCGGTGAAGCGCCGGCCTGCGCGCGTCCGCATCCATCAGCAGTGTCTTATATCCTGAACGGGCTACGGCGAGACCAAGATTGGCGGTGAGCGTGGACTTGCCATCGCCCAGCATGGCGCTGGTGACGAGAAGCACTTTGCGGACAGGCCGGCGTTCGCGGATAGACTCAGGCGGAAACAGGCCAACGCTCAGGCGATGGACGGCCTCTTGCTGGATGGAATAGTCGCGGAAGAAACCGGCGTGCCGCTGTCTGGACAGCGTGGGGACCTCTCCCAGAACAGGGCGTCCGCTCAAAGAGACGATCTGTGCTTTGGCATAGATACGGGTATCAAGCGCCTCCAACAAGAAGGCCAGACCCAGCCCACCAGACAGGCCCAACAGGGCGGCCAGGCCGATGATCAGAGGCTTCTGGGGCTGCGACGGTGACTGAGGGGTGCGCGCCGGTTCAACCACAGAGATAGACGGGGCCTGCAACTCTACCAAAGCTCGAACCCGTTCATATTGGGCCAGCAGGGTGGTGTAGCGCCCTTCTCTGAGCGTCAGGGTGTCGCGCAGAATCTGAATCTGTTCCGCGTCTGGATAGTCAGCGGCAAGGGCTGTTTCGTAGTCCTGGCGCGTTTGTTCCAGTTCCGCCTGGCTGCGAGCCAATTCCACGCTAAGCGTATCGCTGGTCGTTCTGCTCAATTCCTCATAGCGCGCTCTGGCTTCAGCGATCAGAATCTCGCTGAGCGTATTGGCCGCGTCACGGGCCAGGGCTGGATCGCGATCTTCGACCTCAACCTCAAGCAACTCCGTATTCGTGATCAACGAGACGGTGGCTTTCGGCGCTTCAGCGACGTTGAGCCGGTGCGCGAGTTCGTCTAGCACGGGCTGGCTCGTCGCCAGGTTGGCGTAGGTGTTCATCAAACGTTCGGCGTAGCGAACGTCGTACTGAAGATAATCGGCGGAGCCGCTCGTGGCAGTCAATATGCGCAGCGTCGCGGTCGCCTTATAAGTGGACGGCAACTGCGCGCTGATCACCAGCGCCACCACCAGGGCAACGGCGAGCGTGACGATGACGACCAGTTTGCGCCGTTTCAGAATCTGGATATAGGCTGAGAGTTCCACCGCGCCTTACCTTCCTGATGCATCCGCGAAGTGATCCACTGGCCCACCGATCTCTCAATGATCTCTTTGAGACCATGCGCAAACCTCACCCCCCGGCCCCCTCTCCACGTGGTGGAGGGGGAGTCAGACTGCCAGCAAGTCCCCTCTCCACGACGTGGGGAGGGGATTTAGGGGTGGGGCTAATACCACACACTCCATCACTTTGCCCCTCTCAACGATTCTCACCTGCCTGTCCGCCCCTGAACCAGCCGAGCTAGAGAGGGGACTCCGGCGGGCTACTTTCCCCTTCCCCTAGCTTGGCTGGGGGAAGGGGCCGGGGGATGGGGGCTTGCCGCAACTGCCCGGTAACTTGTTCGTGGACGCCCAGGCGCACCACCTGGCATCGGAGCCTGCCCCTAGCACGGGGCGAGTCTGGCCTCATGCTCCTCGCCATCGAACCGCCGCTCTGCCGCCTTCTCAGACGCCAGGTTCTCTTTGAAATCGTAGATTCCGTCCCGCACCGCCCAGCGCCCATCTCCGCTGGGGCAGATCAGCGCATCGCCCTCCGCATACAGAAGAGCGCCACACAGCGGGCACTTGAACAGCGGGCCATCCAGGGCAGCAGGGGGCGTGCTGCCAGTGGCGATGTTCAGCGTGAAGACGCTCGGCGAGTAGACGGCGATCTGCCCGGTGGGCTGCGCCAGCCGATCCAGGGCCACGAGCACGCTGAGGGGCACCAGGCGTTTCAGCGCCCCCACACGAAAATAGGAGACCGCCAGTCTGCGCCGGGTTTCAAAGCCGCATTCACGCAGGCAACGCGCCATGTGGTCGGGGTGGAAATTGAAATAGAGCGGCTCAAAGGCAACCGGATCGCAATCGAATGGACTCCAGGCCTGGCATTTGAGGCAGTAGCGCAAAACGGACTTGAGATGACGCTTGCTGGCGTATTCCAGCACGAACGGCGCGCCAGGGGCCAGAACAGCGCGAATCCGCCGCAGGGCAGCGCACACGTCGGCCATGTGGTGGATCACGCGCTCCATCACGGCGGCGTCACAGCTTCCGTCGGCCAGGGGCAGGCGGTAGATGTCCGCCGCCACATAGACATAGCGGCCCTCTCTGCCCAGACGCGCCTGGGCGTCGCGCAGCATCGTGCGCGAATAGTCCAGGACGATGACCTGATCGTAGCCCGCAAGCTCGCAGGTCATCCGCCCGAAGCCCGCGCCCAGGTGAACCACCCTGCGCCCGCGCGGCGGCAGCAGGCGGCGCAGCGCGATGCGTTCTGTCCGGTCTTCATAACTGCGGGGCTTGCTCTCCCAGAAGCGGTCACGATAGTCCGAACCCTCGTAATCGCAGACTGGCGGCGTGTCCATCATAAAGTTGCACTCCTGTGTTCGCTGGAGTAGAGGTGGGTCACCCTTTGCCAGGGGTACCAGCCCTGTCAGGCAAAGAACCGGTAGAGCGCATCCCCGGCTTTTTCGGTGATGTGATCCGGCACGGTCTCGTCCGTGAACAGGTCTGTAAGCTGGGGCAGCAGCGCCCGTGCCTGCTGGACATAGGGCGCAGTGCCGTTATTTGGAGTATATTCCAAAAAGTGGATCGTGCGCTCCTCGCTGGCGAACTTGCGCTTGTATTGCAGCAGCCCGGCCTGATCCCAGTCGCTCAAACCAAAGTCGAATCGCTGTAGCCCTTGGGCCTTTGCCTGCTGGATGCCCATCCAGACAAGCAGATCGTTGGGCCGATAGCTGAGATTGGTCAGGACCGAGGCGTTGAACTTGTAGAAGAGCGTATCTCGCCACCGCAGGAAGACGATCCCCGCGACTACCTCACCCTCCTGCAGGGCGAGCAGCACCATGCCCCTCTGAGCCTCCATGAAGTGGTGCCAGATGTTCTCGAAAAAACGGTAGGGCTGAGCGACCAACTGGTACTTGTACTTACGCACGCGCAGATGCATCTCAAAGAACGCGCGCATCATGGATCGATCCTCGGCCACCACGATCTGGAGATGGTTCTGCTCCGCTTTCTTGATGGCGCGTCTGGCCGCCCCGTTCAGACTCATCCAGAGCGTGTCGAGATCGGGCCGCAGGTCAATGCCGTGCCACCTGGCCCGCTTGAACTCCTGCAAGCGCCCATTGGTCAGCGGCACCGGGTTGTGCAGGCAGCGGAAGATAACCGGCACGCCTTCAGCGACAAGCTGATCCAGGAGCAGATTCCACTGCTCCGCGCTTTCCACCAGCGGGTCGAGATAGTCGCAGAAGGGCAGCGATACGATCCGTTCGCCGCGCAAGTCGGAGATGCGGCAGAACGGCAGGCCCGCCTGCGGTGCTCCGTCCGCGCCCACCACCAGGTGAGCCTGGATGTCAAATCCATAGGTATCGGTGAGCACCCGCATCCACTCCGCCGAGTGAAAGACGCTGCTGGGGTACTTGTGCACCAGCGTCTGCCACCGCGCGTCGCTGCACGGGTCTACAGTGATAACAGACATAGCCAACCCCTCATGGCGGCTCGCCGCCGCCCGGCGAATCGCACCCCAGAGGCCGTTACCCTCTGCCCTCTTCCGTAAACGGAGAGGGGGCGGACAGGTATTGAGCCTCACCCCCCAGCCCCCTCTCCATGTGGTGGAGAGGGGGACAGGCTGCCGCTAAGCCCCCTCTCCGCACGTAAAGAGAGGCTTTCCAATTCGCAATCCGCAATCTGCAATTCCACAATCAACCGATCGCGTGCAGCCGGACGTGATCGGCGAGAAACTCCTTGATCGTGTCGGCAACATAGGCGATCTGCCCAGGCGTTAGCTCGGCGTACATCGGCAGCGAGAGCAGTTCGCCGGCGCTGTGCTCGGTCACCGGAAAGTCGCCCACGCCGTAGCCCAGGTCGCGGTGGGCGGGCTGCAAGTGGACAGGCACCGGGTAGTGGATGCCTGTGCCAATGTGCCGCTCTTTCAGGTACGCCTGTAGCTCGTCGCGGGCGATGGTGCGGATGACGTACAGGTGCCACACCGCCTCGGCGTAGTTGGCTTCCACCGGCAGGCGGATGCCATTGCCGCCCAGCAACTGCTGGTACAGCCGGGCGTGCGCGCGCCGCGCGGCGTTCCACTCGTCCAGATACCGCAGCTTGATGCGCAGCACGGCAGCTTGCAGCGTGTCCAGCCGCCGGTTGTAGCCCAGCAGGTCGTGGTGATACTTCGCGCTCTGGCCGTAGTTGCGCAGCCTGCTCACCGTTTCGGCGATGTCCGCGTCGTTGGTCACCACCATGCCCCCGTCGCCGAACGCGCCCAGGTTCTTGGCCGGGTAGAAGCTGAAGGCGGCGGCGTGACCCATCGAGCCGGCGCGCCGTCCTTTGTAGCGCGCGCCGTGCGCCTGGCAGGCGTCCTCGATGACGATCAGGTTGTGTTGGTGGGCCAGGGCCAGAAGCGGCTCCATATCGGCGGGCTGGCCGTAGAGGTGCACCGGCATGATCGCCCGCGTGCGCGGCGTGATCGCCTCTTGAACCTGGATGATGTCGAGCGTGTAGGTGTAGGGGTCTACGTCCACCAGCACCGGACGCGCGCCCGTATAGCTGATGGCGAAGGTCGTGGCGACGAAGGTGTTGGCCGCCGTGATCACCTCGTCGCCGGGGCCGATGCCATAGGCGCGCAGGATCAGTTCCAGGGCCGAAGTCCCCGAATCCACGCCCACCGCGTGCGCCACCCCGCAGTACGCAGCGAACTCCTGCTCGAACAGGGCCACCTCCTCGCCGAGGATGTAGCTGTTCGAGCGCATTACCCTGGCCAGCGCCTCGTCAATCTCCTGCGCGAGCGGCAGGCGCTGGGCGGTCAGATCAATGAACGGCACCCGTACTGGTTCGGCGCTCATAACTACTCTCCATGACGACACGGGCCGGCTTGTCCTCGGCCTGCTCCCACTCAAGCTCGACCGGCGCGCCACGCTGCGCAATCGAGCGTCCTACCGCTTCCATCACCCGCACGACGTTCAGCCCTTCCTGGCCATCGCTGAGCGGCTGGCTTCCCTGGCGCACGCACTCGGCGAAGTGCTGGCACTGCGTTTTGAGCGGCTCGCCAAAGTCAATCTTGGGGCTGATGATGTCGCCGTCGCGGATGGAGAAGTGATACTCGCTGTAGCTGGCTGGCTCCGCCTCAACCGGCGACGCGGCGATACCCTTCTCGTAGATGCGCACCCGCTCCAGCGGGTCGAGATCATCGAAGACAATGCGCTTGTCGCTGCCGACGACGACCACCTCGCGCACTTTGAGCGGGTCCGCCCAGCTTACGTGCACATGCCCCAGCACCTTGTTGGGATAGCCCAGCACGATGAAGCCCACGTCTTCGCGGCAGTTGTGCAACACCTGCGTGCCCACCGCGCTCACCCAGTCGGGCCGCGCGCCGAGCAGGTAGTTGAGGATGGACACGTCGTGCGGAGCCAGGTCCCACAGCGCGTTGACATCGCAGCGAATCGGGCCGAGATTCGTCCGGCGGGCGTACAGGTAATACAACTCGCCCAGCGCGCCCTCGTCAATGTACGACTTGATCTTGCGCACAGCGCCGTTGTACAGGAAGATGTGCCCCACCATCAGCGTGAGGCGGCGGGCCGCCGCCAGGTCCACCAGCCGCTGCGCGCGCTCGGTCGAGGTAGCCATCGGCTTCTCGATCAGCACGTGCTTATCCGCTTCCAGGCAATGGCGGGCCACGTCGTAGTGCGCGGTAGCGTTGGTGCAGACCACCACCGCGTCCACTCCGGGCAGGCGCAGCGCCTCTTCCAGGTCGGTCGTCAGCGCAGGCTCCGGGAAGCGCCGCCGTAACTCGTCCAGACGCTCGGCGCGCGTGTCGCACAGGGCCACCACGCGCGTGTCGGGCATCTCGGTGAAGTTGCGGACGTAGTTCACCCCCCAATACCCGCACCCCACAATCAAAAGTCCCAGTTGGTCAGCCATCAAACACCTCGCTACTCCCAACGCTCTAAGCACCCTCACCCGGCACCTCGCCCCGTCAGCACCGCCAGCGGGGTTCGCAACAGGATCATGGTATCGAGCCACGGCGATAGGTTGCGGACATACGCGATGTCCAGTTGCATCTGTTCGTCGAACGAATTCTCGCAGCGCCCGGAAACCTGCCACAGGCCGGTCAGCCCAGGCGTGGCGGCCATGCGTTCCTTGTGCCAGTCTTTGTAATCGTTGAATTCGTACTGCGGGACGGGGCGCGGCCCGACCAGGCTCATCTCGCCGCGCAGGATGTTGATCAACTGCGGTAGCTCGTCCAGGCTGGTGCGGCGCAGGGCACGGCCCACGCGCGTCACGCGCGGGTCGTCCACCAGCTTGTAGATCGCCGCGCCGCCCGCCTCCGCCGCGTCCGCAGCGCCCGACGTGTAGGCGTGAATATACTGCTCGTGCAGCGCCGGGTCGGCGTCGCAGATCATCGAGCGGAACTTGATCATGCGGAAGCTGCCGATCTCCCAGACCGTCCGCCCGCCGACCGTGCGCCGGCGGCTGCCAACGCGCTCTTGCACGAAGAAGACCGGGCCAGGGGTACCCAGCTTGATCAGGACGGCGATGAGGATCAACAAGGGGGCGAGGCACAGCAAGAGGAAGCAGGCAAGGGTGATGTCCACTACCCGTTTACACAGGAAGTAGAGACGTTGATCTGCCTGGACAGCAGAGACCACCGTCTGCGCCTGCATCGTCGCTTATGCCTCCCCTTGCCAGCCTGGTGTCCTGGGGCCGGTGTTGCGCCCACCGGACACAGGGTATGAGATCACAACAGGTGGCGCTGCCCGCCCAAAGCGCAACGCACCCTTGCCCTATACACTTTTCGGGTGAGGACGAATCAACCAGGCGATTGTC
>CAYNHD010000016.1:17151-19850 GCA_964396775.1 uncultured Thermoflexus sp.
CGCACCCTTGCCCTATACACTTTTCGGGTGAGGACGAATCAACCAGGCGATTGTCAGACCGGATGGCCCGCCATGGGGCACAACTTGTAGGAGGAGTTAACCTGCGACGCGCTGTGACATGGCACAGGGCTGCGATGTAGGGTGCGATGCGGCGGACTGCGGGAGGAAGCGGCGCAGCACCCGCTTACTGGCCGTCATGGTTCCCGTAGTACGTCGTGTGAGGCGCTCAGGCGCTGTCGGCTCCATCCGGCATGGCTTGGCTTGACGGACGAGAATACCTGCACGAAACTCCGACACCTAATGTACACTGAAGACCGCCAGCTCTGGCTCGCCAGAGCTGCACCGGCCTTCATTCTCATCATAGCATGGTTTTGGTGATTTGATAATAGTAGAAACAGTGCAGGGTCGCTTCAATTGTTGAGGTATCGTGAAATTAGTAAAAGGCTGGCCGGGCGTTGAGCCCGGCCAGCCGGGGATCGCTCCCGTAGACACCCTGTGAGAGGACGCCCAGGATTGAATTAAGGAGCCAGCGTCGGGGCCGGTTCCTGCCCGGCAGGATCGGGAGGAACAGGCGACGGCGGTTCCTCCGTCGCGGTGGGCGTCGCGCTGGGCACCGCAGTCGGCGGCTGGGTGGGCACTTCCGTCGGCTCTGGCAGCGGCGTCACGCTGGGCGCTGGCGTCGCTGTGGGGACGGGGACCGGCGTCGGCGTCGCCGATGGCAGCGGCGTGCTGGTCGGGGCCGGGGTCGGCAGCGGCAGCGTCGCCGTTGGCAGAAGCGTGCTGGTCGGTGGCAGCGCCAGCGCCAGGTCTTCAGCGCGCAACTCGTCAATCCAGACCCCCAGCGTCGTCTCGCTGTTGAGGACGAGGCCAACCGTCTCCAGGCGGAAGCGCAGCCCGATCACCATCCCCCGGTAGGGCGTCAGGTCAAGCGTGTGCTGCGTCCAGTCGCTCACCGTCCCCGCGCGCTCGGCCAACGCGATCCAGGTTCCGCTGCCGGCGATGGTCAGGTCAACGGCCAGCGTATCGCCGCTGCTGAGCATCTCGCGCGCCCAGAAGGTAAGGACGGGCTGCACCGCCCAGCGCAGGTCGAGCCAGGTTTCGGCGGTCAGCGTGCTGCGCTGCCCGCGCAGTCGGCTATCGGCGAACCACGCCGCGCCCTGGTAGGCGGTCTGCGCGTCGTGCCGCCATGCGCCGTCCGCCGTCCAGCCCGTGCCCGCGTCGAACGTCTCGACCCAGGGCAGCAGCAGCGCGAGGGGAGTCGCCGTCGGCGTGAGGGCGGGCAGCGTCCCCAGCGGGGCCGTCGGGCTGGCCTGCGGCGTAGCCGGCACGCCCTCGGTCGGCGTGATCTCCGCTGGCACGATCTCAGTTGGCACAACCTCTGTCGGCGGGAGCGGCGTCGCCGGGGGCGGCGCAGCGATTCCCACGACGGCGAAAGCGTCCACCGCCACTGTACCGCTCACGGCGAAGACGCGCGCCGTGTGCAGCCCTTCGCCCAGGTTGCCATGCGAGGCCATCAGCCCGAAGGCGCTGTCCGCCGTCGCCGTAGTGCGCGTCTCCAGCAGCACGCCGTCCACTTCGATGCCCAGCGTGCCCAGCGCGGGGTGCCCGACGTAGATCACGCCCAGGCGTGGCCCGCTGAAGGTGAGGGTCAGCGCGTCGGCGGGGCTGCCACTGCTGAAGACATAGGCTCCGCCGCTGGCTGCGCCGCTCGCGTAGGCCGTCCAACTGCCGGTCTGCTGGACGTAGCCGCTCTCCGCCTCCAGCAGAACCAGCGCAGGGAGCGCCGTTGGCGGCGGGGCGAGCGTGACGGTCGGCGTTGCAGCGAGGGTTGGCGTGGGCGTGGGCAGCGGCGTCGGCTCGACGAGCGGCGTCGCGGTCGGCTGCACGCCGAATGCCTCACCGTCAAGGCGACCACTGGCCGGGTTGATCGCGGCGGCACCCACTGCCGGAGGCGCGGGCGCGCTGGTATCCACCTCGATCACCAGTTCCGGCGGGTTGGCGCTCGCTTCTTTGCTGTAGTAGAAGACACTGTTGGTCGAAGTGGTGTCCATCCCGAAGCTGTACGTCCCGTCGCCGCTGATGGCCGCCGTCACGTCTAGCTCGACCCACACGTTGTCGCCCACCGCCCCCACCGAGGCCAGGGGACTGTTGCCCAGGGCCGGCGCGTTGTTCCAGGTGATGCCCAGTTCGTTCCACGCGCCGCCGGTCAGATACTCGCTGGACACGGCGTAGACGCGCCCTCCATCGGGGCTACCGTCGTAGGCGAACAGGCGCAGCGTGGCCCGCGTGACCGCGCCCGACACGCCGCTCACCGTGAACTTGAGGAAGCTGCGGTAGGCTTCGCTGCTGGTCAGCCGCATTCGCAGGTAGTTGGAGGTGCCGTAGTTCTTGTCCGGGCTGGGTGAGTAGACTCGCGCATCGTCGCTCGGCGCGAAGCGCAGCACCGAGGGCGGCACCGGCGTGTCTGTTGGCGTCGGTGTGTCCGTCGGCGTAAATGTGGGCGTGAAAGTCGGCGTGTCTGTTGGCGTCGCCGTATCGGTCGGCGTGTCCGTCGGCGTCGGGGTGTCGGACGGAGTTGGCGTATCCGACGGTGTAGGCGTGTCCGACGGCGTGGGAGTCAGCGAGGGAGTCAGCGTCTCCGTTGGCGTCAGTGTCTCCGTTGGCGTCGGCGTGTCGGTCGGCGTGTCGGTCGGCGTGGG
>CAYNHD010000016.1:19950-22109 GCA_964396775.1 uncultured Thermoflexus sp.
AGACGCTGTTGGTCGAGGCGTTCTCCAGCCCAAAGCTGTACGTCCCGTTGCCGCTGATCGCCCCCGTCACGTCTAGCTCGATCCACGTATTATTGGCCACCGCTCCGGCCACCGCCAGGGGCGCGCCGTTCAGCGCGGGCGCGTTGTTCCAGGTGATGCCCAGTTCGCTCCAGGGGCCGCCCGTCAGATACTCGTTGGACACGGCGTAGACGCTCCCCCCATCAGGGCCGCCGTCGTAGGCGGACAGGCGCAGTGTGGCCCGCGTCACCGTGCCCGACACGCCGCTCACCGTGAACTTGAGAAAGCTGCGGTAGGCTTCGCTGCTGGTCAGGCGCGTGCGCAGGTAGATCGAGTCACCATAGTTATTGTCTGGGCGTGGCGAGTAGACTCGCGCGTCGTCGCTCGGCGCGAAGCGCAGCACCGACGGCGGGATGGGCGTGTTCGTCGGCGTTGGCGTGTTCGTCGGCGTCAATGTGGGCGTGAAAGTCGGCGTGTCCGTCGGCGTATCCGTCGGCGTGGGTGTGTCAGAAGGTGTGGGCGTGTCTGAGGGTGTCGGCGTATCAGAAGGTGTCGGTGTGTCAGAAGGTGTCGGCGTGTCCGAGGGCGTGGGCGTGTCAGAGGGCGTCGGAGTCACGGTCGGCGTGTCAGTGGGCGTCGCCGTCGGCGGCGATCCCCCACCCGACAGGTCGAGGAAGTTGTGATAGTAGAAGCGCGTGGAGCTGTTGCTGGCGATGACCACCAGGCCGGTGGCGCTGTTCACCGTCTGCTTGGTGGAGGAGGGATCGTTGGTCTTGGACGTGGTGGACTTGCTGATGAAGACTTCGCCCTTGCCCGGCGGGAAAGCGATGGCGTTGATGTCGCTCTGCTTGTGGTAGATCGCCCCGCCGCTCTGCCCGGACGTGGCGAACATGTGCACCACGCCGTGCTCTTCGTCGAGCACCACAATAGGCCGGGTGTGGTTGTCAACCCCCGTGCCAAAGGTGTAGCGCGTCCAGCCCCCCGCTGCGCCGCGCACATAGAGCACGATCAGCGGGTTGTCGCCGGTCAGGCTGGTCTTGGCCGCCACGAACAAGCGCCCCTGGCTGTCCGTAGCGGCGTTCAGGTGGTCGTCGGCCTGCCCGCTGCCCTGGATGAGCACTTCCTCCTGCCAGGCGGTGTCCGCCGCGCCGTCGTTGTGGATGGCCGCAACCATGGCGTCCGCGATCTGGTTGCTCCACAGCACGGCGATCTTGTTGCCCTGGAAGGCGATAATCGTGGCGATGTCGTCGCTGGACACGTTCGACGCGCCCGGCGTGGGCAGCACGAAGGGCGTGCCCCAGGTGGCGTCGTTGCCCAGGCTGCGGTTGACCAGCACCTTGCGGCTTTCGACATAAGCCACCCACAACGTCCCGGTCGAGTCTTTGGCGATGGTCAGCGCCTCGCACTTGCCCTGTGTCACCGTCACCGGGAAGCCGGCGTCGAGGCTGTACTGCCTGGTGGCGCTGTTGTAGCTGTAGCGGTAGAGCCGCCCCCAACTGGACTGCGTGGAGGCTGCCGCATTGGTCGTGAAGACATTCGACACCACATACAGCTTCTGCGCGCCCGCGTCCCACAGGGCATCTGCTTTGGTGGCTTCGCGGTCGTCGGCGGGTGTGCCCGTGTCCGCCCAGGTCTGCGTCGCCCAGTCCAGCCGGTAGATGCGGTATCCGCTCCCCGCCGTGCTGTACAGAATGCCCCACCAGGAGCCATCATGCCACCACAGCTTGCTCTGGGGCTTTTCGCCGGTCGGCACCGAGGTCGCCGACGAGCCGTAGCTGAAGTCTACATAGCCAACGTCGCCTTCCTGAGCCAGCGCCGCAGCCGGCGGGCGAAGGGCTAGGCCGCCGTTGGCGAACAGGAACACCGCGACGGCGATCACGCCGATCTTGAGCAGCCGGCTGTGGAAGGGGGTTAAGAGACGGGTATAGGCATTCACCGGACACGTCCTCGCAACACAATAGCCCAGCCGTCGCGGACTGAGGCAAGAATCTGGGGGTGAGCCTATGCTGTTAGTAGCCGGATTAGAGTTAGATCAATACGCATACGAGCTACTATACCATATAATCGTGATAAAAACCTGTTAAAATTTGGGGAGTGGATAAAGTTAAGGACATACGAAATCTCGTAGGTGAGCGGTATAG